>NZ_JBRRDY010000013.1:0-120598 GCF_056759935.1 Stenotrophomonas sp. STEN035 | reverse complement strand
ACCGCTTCGGCACGGAACTCATCCGTGTACTGCTTGCTGTTGCCCATAAACACCTCGGTCATTGCCATGAATTATGGCAACCGGATGTCTACGAAAGGCTGGCCGGTCCAGTACGACAGATATGCTTTGCGCAATTGCAATTGCAATTGCTTCGCGCGAGCTGTTGAGGTTGTCAGCGGACGATTCACCTTGAAGAGGTATGGGGCTGGCTGCAGCATTGGATACAGATCGTCAGTGCTGTCAGGGGATGTCGTCAGCAACGGTCGCGTAGGGGCGCAGAGCGCGCCGGCTTGCATGGCTGCAAAGGGAATATCATGGTATTTCCGACGCAGCCGGACTATCGCCCTGGGGCAATGGCCGCGTTGTTGCCTGCTGTTCCAGGGCATAGTCAACGTCTGGTGCTCTGGTTTGGCGGTCCAAGCATACTTCGTCAACACATCGGGGGCATCGACGGCGTGCGCTATGCGCGGGTGGACTCCCGCGTCTTACCGCTCTCCAGCATCCGCTGGCGGAAGAAGGGATACAGTGCCGCACTGAACAGTACCGCCACTGTGGCATAGGCAAGCAGCTCGGCATCGGCACCAAGCAGTGCGTACAAACAGTAGGCAACCGCTGCGGCAGCGGTAAACAGACAGGCGGCACGCATCCAGCCCTGCTCGCCGCGTTCCAGCGTGCTGCAGATCAGCGCGCCAGCAGAGAACAGGTAGGGAATGATGGTCAGCAGCACCGCGATATTGGTCAGTTGGTCGAACTGGCGGGCGAGGGTGGGGGAAGAGGTCACCAGCAGCAATGCGCTCATCAGTACTGCCACGATCATCAAGCCGGTGCCGGGCATGCCGTGTTTGTTGAGCCGGCAGAACACTTTCGGGAACAGACCGTCTTCGGCTGCTGCCTTGGCTGATTGCCCGACCAGCAGCATCCAACCGCCAAGCGCGCCGGCCGATTTGAGGATCGCGCACAGCGCTATCACCAATACGCCCCAGGGGCCGATCATCAATTGTGCGACGTCGGCAAAAGGCGCGGAGGAATCGCGCAGCTGCGCCATCGGTACCATGCCCATGATCACCAGCGAGCAGCTGATGTAGATCGCGGCCGCCAGCGCCAGCCCGAACAGGGTGGCCAGCGGAATATTGCGCTTGGGATTGTCGATGACATCGGCCGATACCGCTGCGCTTTCCACACCCATGAAGGCCCATAGCGCGATGGATGCGCTGCGTGAGATGGCGGCGCTGTCTTCCATGCCGCTGACGTTCCAGCCGGCGCTGAACAAGGCAGGATCAAACCACCACCAGCCGAAAATGGCGATACCCAGTATCGGGATCAATGCCAGCAGCAAGGTGCCGGTTTCCAACGCGCCTATCCAGCGGGCGCCTCGCGCATTGGCCATGCTCAACAGCCAGATCACCGCCAAGGTGAAGCCCAGGCGCGGATAGACATCCTGCAGCCAGGGCCAGAGATGGCTCAGGTAGCCGGTCACCACCAAGGCGATGGCAACGTTGCCGATCCAGTTGCCGAACCAATAGGCGTAGTTGCTGACGAAGCCGATGTAGTTGCCGAAGGCATCGCGCGCGTAGGCGTAAGGGCCGCCGGGCTGCGGATCGAGCTGTGACAGGCGGGCGAACACCAATCCTAGCGCGATGGCGCCAGCGGTAGCGATCAGCCAGCCCATCGAGGAGATGCTGCCGACGGTGGCCAGATTGGCCGGTAGCAGGAATACGCCGGTACCTATCATGTTGCCGGCAACCAGCATGGTCGCCATGGTCAGGCCCATCTTCTTCGGGTTGGGTGAGCTCATGTCCAAGCCGGGTCGGAAGTGAAGTCGATGGTCAGCCAGAAGCGTCCCGAGCGTGCGTCCAGCTGCGATGCGATTTCATCGCGTAGGCGGTCGACATCGCCGATGCTGCCGAGCTGGGTATCGGGTCTGGTCAGGATATGGATTTCGACAAACTGCATGCGGCCGATCTTGGCGACATGGCTGGTGAAGCCTTCAAAGTGATGCTTGTCGACGAACTGCTGCATTACCTGCTGCACGAGTTGATCCAGTTCGCTTGGCGCTACCTGCAGGACTTCGCGCGCAGCTTTCCATGCTCCAAGCAGCGGCACCGGTAGCGTCGCCAAGGCGATACAGGCGAGCACCAAAGGGTCGAGGTAGGGAATCCAGTGTTCGTGGGCGCCACCGCGCAGTGCCAGTGCGATGACGAAGGACAGCACCACGGCAAGGCTCATCAATCCGGTCAGCAGCCAGGCACGCGCGTCCAGGCGTAGCAGGCCGGATTGCAGCAGCCGCGCGTGACGGCCGATCCACACCGCCATCGCGAGATCCACCACCGCCAGCAAACCGGCCCACAGCAGGCCGGGACCTACACGGGTTTCGTGGCCGCCGTCGCTGAAGCCGATCACTGCATTGGCCAACGCGTAGATGCAGGCCAGGCTGAGGATTGCACCGCCCAGCGCTTCGACCATGGGCTCCAGATGCCAGAAACCGTATTGGAAACGCGGGCTCTGCTCGCGCGCCATCAAGCGCAGCACCGCAAGCGCGACCAGTGTCAGCGCCACATCCACCAGACTGTAGATGCCATCGAACAGGATCGCTTGTGAGCGGGCAAGCATGCCTCCAAAGAAGCCGATCGCAGCGACCAGGACGGTGGCTGCGATGGACAGTTGCAAGACGCGTTGTTCCTGGCGGGTGCTGGTCATTTGGTTGGTCGACGGCCCGGTAGCCAAGTAAGAGGAGCTAGGCTTCAAAAGCCCCTCTCCCGTTTACGGGAGAGGGGTTGGGGTGAGGGCGCTTTGAAAGCACGTAGAGCACATTTTTAGGGGCGTATCCAAAGAAAACGCGTAGCAAAAGCCTAGCCAGAAGCTACAAGCCCCCTCATCCGCCCCTGCGGAGCACCTTCTCCCGCATGCGGGAGAAGGGACAGTGCGCGCCCTGCTTCTATCCCTACCTAGATTTTCAGCACTTCCACCCGGTAACTCGGCTTCTCCCCGCTGTTGTCGATGATCAAGCCATGCACATCCGACTCAAAGCCCGGGAAGCGTGCGTTCTGCTCGCGGGCGATGCGCAGTGATTGGATGATCGGTTCATCGCTGGCGCCGAAGCGCTCGCCCGGCATGATGGTCGGGATGCCCGGTGGGTAGGGCACCAGCATGGTGCCGGCGACGCGGCCGCTGAGCTGGTCGATGTCCACCCGCTCGATCTCGCCACGCACCAGATGGTTGTAGGCTTCGGCCGGCGTGATCACCGGCTCCGGCAGCTCCACGTACATCTCACGCATCACCTCGGCCACCCGGAACTCGCGGTTGAACTCATGCAGGGCTGCGCACAGATCGCGCAGGCCCCAACCCGCGTAGGCGCTGGCGTTGTCTTCGAGCAGACTGGGCAGCGATTGGCTCAGCGGTGCATTGGCGTCGTAGAGGTCCTTGAACGCCAGCAGCTCGGTGACCAGGGTGCTCCACTTGCCCTTGGTGATGCCCATCGAGAACAGGAACAACACCGAGTACAGATTGGTCTTCTCCACGGTGATGCCGCGCGACCACAGGAACTTGCTCAGTATCGCGGCCGGAATGCCGAGCTTGCCCATCTCGCCGTCCATCGACAGCCCGGGCGTCAGCAGGGTGACCTTGATCGGATCGATCAGCACATAGTCGTCGGCGAGGTTGTCGAAACCGTGCCAGCGCGCATCCGGACGCAGATACCAGTCCGGGCGTGAGGTGACCATGGGCTTGGAACTGTCACCCTTGGCCAGGGTGCGCTCCACGCCATCTGGCTGCCAGACCTTGAACCACCAGTCATCGCGGCCCAGGTCCTCACTGACATGCAGCATCGCGCGGCGGAAGGCGACCGCTTCATCGTGCATCTCCTGCACCAGCGATTTGCCGGCATCGCCTTCCATCATCTTCGAGGCGACATCGCAGGAGGCGATGATGCCGTAGTGCGGACTGGTGGAGGTATGCATCATGAACGATTCGTTGAAACGTTCCGCGTCCAGTTCCCGCGTTGCCGCGTTACGCACATGGATCATTGATGCCTGCGAGAACGCAGCCAGCAGCTTGTGCGTGGAATGGGTGGTGAAGATGATCGCATCCTGTTCGCGCGGCTTGCCCTTGGCCATGCCGTAGTGATTTTCGTAGAAGGGGTGGAACGCGGCATAGGCGTACCAGGCTTCATCGAAGTGCAGGAAGTCCACCGCTGAGCCGAGGTTGTCGGCAATCGTCTCGGCGTTGTAACAGAGCCCGTCATAGGTGGAATTGGTGACTACCGCGATGCGCGGCTTGGCGCCGGGCTTGGCCGCCTTGCTGGCCAAAGGATTGGCCTGGATCATCTTCTGCAGTGCTTCACCAGAGAACTGGTCCAGGCTGATCGGCCCGATGATGCCGTGGGCGTTGCGGCTGGGGGTGAAGTACACCGGGATGCCGCCGGTCATGATCAATGAGTGCAACAGCGACTTGTGACAGTTGCGGTCAACGAACACGATGTCGCCACGCGCAACCGTGCCATGCCAGACGATCTTGTTGGCGGTGGAGGTGCCGTTGGTGACGAAGAAGGTGTGGTCGGCGCCGAAGTTGCGCGCGGCCTCGGCCTCGGCGTCGCGGATCGGGCCGGTGTGATCGAGCAGCGAGCCCAGCTCCGGCACCGAGATCGACAGATCGCTGCGCAAGGTGTTTTCGCCGTAAAACTGATGCAGTGCGCGGCCTACCGGTGACTTGGTGAAGGCGACACCGCCGGCATGGCCGGGCGTATGCCATGAATAGTTGGACTGTGCCGAATGGTGGATAAGCGCTTTGAAAAACGGCGGCAGCAGCTTGGCCATGTAGTCATCGGCGGCGCGCATCACCTGGCGGGCGATGAAGCTCTTGGTGTCCTCGAACAGGAATATGTAGCCGTGCACGAACTTGAGCAGCTTGCTCGGTATTTTCTCGATGGTGCGGCGTTCGCCATAGAGGAATACCGGCAGGTCGGCACGACGCTGGCTCTGCTCACGCAGGAAGGCGAGCAGGCGCTGGAACTGGTCGTCATCGTCCTCGGTGCCGTCGATGGAGATCAGTACCGCCGACGCAGCCACATAGGTGCGTGCGCCGGCGCGGGCGTCATCCAGGTTCAGGCCTGAGAGCACGCGCTGGTCGCTCTTGCGCAGTTCCTCGGCGAGGGCGCGGATCAGAATGCCGGCGATACGCGGCGATTCGTAGTCGGCATCGATGATGACGATCGGGTAGTCGAGTGATTTGAAGTACATGGTGTTGTTCCTATCTACCGAGCGGGGGATCAGTTCGTGCTGGCACGGTTGGTGCCATTCGGAGTGAATTTGGCCAGGCGCTGCTTGCGGCGCTCATCGCTGAAGAACGGGTAGAACACGGTGATGAACAGTACGAACAGGAAGGCGTACTGGACGATGCTGCCGGACGAGCCGTAGATGGCCCACAGGCAGTAGACGACAGTGATGCTGGTCAGTGCCCAGAACGCGCCGGTGTGCGCCAGCGTATGCGAACGTTCGACCACGAAGTAGCAGGCCACGCAGGAGTAGATGTAGGGCAGCAGGGTCAGTACCACCGCAGCGGATGTGATCACGTCGAACTGCGCGGATGCGGTTTCCGACGTGGAGGTGATGAGCACCGCCAGCGTCATCAACACGGCGACGATGAGCACGCCCTTGACCGGCACTTCGTCCTTGTTGATCTTGCTGAAAACGCTGGGGAACAGGCCATCGTCCGAGGCGGCCTTGGCACTCTGCGCGGTCAACAGGATCCAGCCGCCCAGTGAGCCGGCTGCACCAACGAAGGCGCACAGGCTGACCAGTGCACCGCCCCAGCCGCCAACTGCGGTTGCCGCTGCCAGTGCAAACGGCGCGTCGGAGACCTGCAGGTCGGCATTGGGCACCATGCCCATGATCACCGAGGAACTGGCGATGTAGGCAATGGCAGCGAGGAACACGCCGGCCAGGGTGGCGCGGGCAACGTTCTTCTCCGGGTTCTCGACAACACCGGCGGTGACCGATGCCGATTCCACGCCGATGAAGGCCCACAGGGTCAGCGCTGCCGCACTGGACACCGCGCCGAAGTTGGACTGGCCGGAAACGTTGTACGCACCCTTGAAGATGGTGGGGTCGAAGTAAAACCAGCCGAAGATGGCGATGCCCAGGATCGGCACCAGCGCGAAACTGGTGGTTACCGTCTGTACGCGGCTGACGAAGGACGGGCCGATCACGTTGGCGAAGCTTAGCGCCCACACCAGCAGCAGTACCGCGATGCAGCGCGGGACCGGGTCGGACAGGATCGGGAAGAAGTAACTGAAGTAGCCGACCGCCGCGATCGGGATGGCGACATTGCCGATCCAGTTGGCGAACCAGTAGATGGTATTGGTCTGGAAGCCCATGTAGGGGCCGAACCAATCACGTGCATAGGCGTAAGGGCCGCCTGCTTTTGGTGCCAACTTGCCAAGCTTGGCGAACACGAAGGCCAGCAACAATGCGCCGGCGGTGGTGACCAACCAGCCCCAGATCGAGGCGGTGCCGATTTTGGCCAGGCTGGAAGGCAGCAGGAATACGCCTGAGCCCATCATGTTGCCTGCCACCAGGAAGGTCGCGCCAACGACCCCGATTTTCTTCTGACCTGCCATGACTATCTCCTCTCACCGGCAGTGCCGGGTAATTCGATGGGAAGGACATTGCGTGAATCGTTGGGTGGCCAGCCGCACTTGGCGCGTGCGGTCATCGGCTGCCTCTTACTTGATGAAGTTGTATTGCAGGCTGCCCTGCAAACGCAGGGTGTCCGCATCGCGGCCGTTCTGCAGTTGCTGCTGGCCGTAGAGCAGTTCCATGCCCATGGTCCAGGACGGTGCCGGACTCCACAGCAGGTTCAATGCCGCGTAACGGCTGCGACGGAACGCATCGCTGGCCAAGGCGTCGGCGCCGTCGATCTGCAGCTGCCCGTAGATCAGGTTGGAGCGCCACAGGTCCGACCAGTAGTGGGTATAGCCGAAGAAGCCGCCACGCAGTGGCAGCGCCTTGAGCCGGCCGGCGGTATCGAGGGCGGCATCCAGATTGGAGCCGGTGAGGTCGGCGGTATAGCGGCTGATGCCCTTGCCGCCAATCAGGCCGAACAGCAGCAGGTCACGCTCGGCTACCGCGTAGGAACCGCTCAGTTGCAGGCCGCCACCGAACGTGCGGTCATCGCGGCCGTCGCCGTCGTAGCCAAGGCTGCGCAGCACTGCGCCCAGCTGCAGGTGGCCCCAATCGCGCTCCATGCGTGCGACCAGGCTGACGTCGGGCAGGTGCTCTGTCTTGCTGTCGTTGTCGCCGGTGTTGGCTAGCTGCGAATCGGGGTTCTCAGCCGCCACGGTCAAACTGTTGCCCTTGCCCAGCGCGAAGCTGTGGTGGATGCCGGCGACCAATAGATAACCGGCCGCACCGGGACCGGCGAAGTCCAAGGTGTCTGGCAGCGAATCGGCATCCATGAAGGTGGAATAGCCATAGCCGGCATAGGTATTGCCCAGTTGGCCGTAGGCGTGGCGCAGGCGGAACTCGTAGCTGTCGCTGCTGCCGAAGAAGTCGTTCTCCAGGTAGAAGCGCAGCTTGCCGTGTGTGGTGGGGCGCCGTGCTTCGAAGCTGAAGCGGGTCTGTTTGGCGTGCATGCCGAAATGCGAGACATCGCGGTGCGGGCTGTCGACAGGAATCGAGGATGTGATGAACTGCTCGGTATCACCGGCGGCGCGCCGATCTGCAATGGCGTCTAGTTTTGCGTAGCCGCCGAGTCGGATCATTGTCTCGGTGCCTGGGATTGCGATGAATCCTTTCAGTTCCGGGTCGGTCGGCGAAGGCGCGTTGTCCAGACGTGAGGCAGCAGTTGAAGGATCAGCGACCGAATCACGCGCCGGGAGTATGGTCTGTGCGGTGATTGCTTTGCCGGTGCCGGTAGCTGCCGTATCCAGGTGGGAAGTCGCGGCGGGCGGTGGCCGAAGCGGTGGAGGTTTCGGGGCGGGACTTGCTTGTCCTTGCTCCAGTGCATCCAACCGCGCGTTGAGCGTTTGCAGATGCTGCTGTGCCTGCGCGATCTCCGCCCGCAATGCGGCAACGGAGTCCTGCGCGCCTGCTGCGCCGGGTAGCAGCGCAAGTGGCAGCAATGTGGCCAGCGTCAGTGGTTTCATCGCCTGTTCCGTGGAGAAGAAAGCGCCACTCACGGCCGGGACAGATCCCCGCCGCGATTCACCTTGTCGCTTGCGTGGCGACACGCTGACTGCCCCCTCAGGCCTGCGTGAAACCTGCCTATTTACCATCGTTGAAATCAGGTTATGACTACGTGAATTTAGGATGAAACCTAGTGTCATAAACAGTGATTTCTGATAGCTGAAAGGGCTTCAGTCTTCGCGATCCAGCTGGCCTGTTTCCAGCGGCACCCGCGTGCCATCCAGCAACCCGCGGCTGAGCTTGCCGTTCTCGATGAACAGCAACTCACCGCTCTCGCCGTCCTTGATGCTGCTGTCGATGGCGATGATGCGATCGCCGTGGAAGCTGGTGACGTGTGGCATCGAGGTATGTCCTACGACGATGCGCTTGAGTCCGAGCTGGTCGAGCACGCCTTGCACACCGGCGGTATCCAGCTGGCCGTTGAAATAGCCGCGGTACCAGATGGGGCTGGTCTTGCCGTCGTATAGTGGTGCGGTGGCCGGGTCTGCTTTCACTTCTGCCTTGGGCCGGCCCAACGAGGCCTGATACGCGGCGTTGGTGGTTGTTGGATCGAGTGCGAGTTGCAGTGCCTCGGGTGAGATGCCGCCATGCAGGAACAAGGTATCGCCGATGCGCAGCAGCACCGGGCGCGTGCGCAGCCACTGCCCGATCACCGAATCGGCACCATACAGTTGCGGATAGCTGCGGCCGAGCAGCTGGGCGCTGCGCAGGTACTTGGGATTGACGTAACGCAGGTCGTCGTACAGCACCATGGTTTCGTGGTTGCCGAGCACGAAGTGGACTGCGCCACCAGCCTGCGCGGCCTGCTGCTGCAGGCTGTAGAGCAGCCAGAATGCTTCGGTGACCTGCGGGCCACGGTCGAATACATCGCCGGCAATGACCAGCGTGTCCTGACCCAGTGCCCAGTTGTCGTCGCCGTCGATCACGCTGTTGGCGCGCAGCAAGCGGCGCAGCAGATCGTACTGGCCATGGATGTCGGAGACGGCGACGATGCGCGGCACCGCGGGCAGTACGGCACTAGCCGGCGTGGCGAGTGGAGCCATGTGCAGCGGGTGCGGGTAGCCGCACTCTGATGCGATGACAGGGGCGATATCGCGCCTAGCCTTCAACTTCCGCGAAACCACCCGGTCGTCACAGATCCATTGCGCTTGCAGTCGCTTGCCATCGCGGAACACATAGGGACCATCGGCTTGCACATGCTCGGCTGGCTGCGGAACCTCGCGGGCGCTGGCATCCAGCACGGGCAGGGCGCTGCACAGCAGCAGGATGAGCAGGGCGCGGATGATGGGCATGGCAGGCTTCCGAAGACGGGTGGCCGGGTGCACCCGTCTGCAGACTATGCCGTCGCCGCCGCCGCGGCATGTGCTATCGGTTGGTGCTGTCTGCCGCTCAGTCGCGGCGCAATGCGTTGCGGCCCGGTGCGCTGGGCAAGGCATCGCTGCCCAGTACAACGCGATTGCGGCCCTGCTTCTTGGCCTGGTACATGGCGGCGTCGGCGCGTGCCATCACCCGCTCGTAGTCCGGGTGGCCGTCATACAGGGCGACGCCGATGCTGGCGCTGATGGGCAGGAGCTGGCCATCTGCGAGGGTGACCGGCGTATCGACCAGGCGCCGACACAGGCCATCGGCGATCACCATGGCCTGGCGTTCCTCCACCGCCACCAGCACGACCACGAATTCTTCGCCGCCGTAGCGGAATACGTAGTCGCTGCCACGGGTGAACTGGCTGAGGATGCCGGCGACATGTTGCAGGGCGCGATCACCGGCTTCGTGGCCGTGCTCGTCGTTGATGGCCTTGAAGTGATCCAGGTCCAGCAGCAGCACGGCAAAGCTGTCGCCGGACTTTTCCGCCAGCTCGATTTCGCGGCGCAGCACGGTGGGCAGGAAACGGCGGTTGAGCAGGTTGGTCAAGGCATCGCAGCCGGCATCCAGTTCACCGATGCGCTCGAACAACATGCCAAGCAAGGTGCGGATCTGGCTGACCTTGGAGCGCACGTCCTGCAGTTGCGCCGAGCGCGCGGCCGGGTCGCTGTCCTGCTGCAGGGTGTGTTGCAGTAGCTGGTCGACTTCGTGGATCAGGCCGGAGATCTGTCGTGTCTCCGAGCTTTCGCCAAAGCTGGGAATGCCCTTGTGGTTGAACCAAAGACCGAACTCAGAACGTGCCAGGGTCTGGAAGCTGCCCAGATCGCCCTGTGCCGCAAGGGCGTAGAGGAGGGTGTTTTCCCAATCCAGCAACAGCGCACGCTGGCGTTCGCGCTCGGTGCCAACGTTCTGCACCAGCGAGAACAGCCGGTAGGCGGCATCCGTGCGTGAGGAACGTTCCCGTGCGTTGGAATAGGCCAGTGTCATACCCTCCAGCGCGATGTCGAACGATGCGGTGAGGCTGGCAATGGCGGCATGTGCGGCCTCGCCATGCCCGGCCTGCTCGCCGATCAGCTGGAACAGGCGTTGCTTCAGCACGCGGGTGCCACGGGTAACCAGGTCTACCGGGATGCCCACGCGTGCATGCACATCGCCGATGACGCGTTGGTTGGCGATCAGTTGCTGGACGTCCGCGGGCGTGGCGCGCAGCAGGTCCTTGACCCAGCGCTGCATGGCCGGCTGCAGTCGTACCCGCACCTGGTCATGTGACATCGAGCGTGAGGCACGCGCGTCGTTCATCATGACCTTGTAAAAATGCGCGGCCAGTTCAGCGGCATGCGCGTCGGCCAGGCTCGCGAGGATCTGGCTCGCCTCGACACCGGCGGCGTCGAGGCTGTGTTTCCAGGCATCTGCGAGCGCGCTGCTGTCGGTGTCTGGGGGTGGTGCGGGGACGATGTTCATACGTACGACCGGTAAAGTGCCAAGAGGCAGCCGACTATTATCGGCAGCAACAACAGGTTTTTGAGGACGTTGTGTTGATGGCTGGATTCACTGTTTGTTCAAGTTCACTTGTGCTGGGCACCACTATCGGGATGGCGGAATGGTCAGCGCTGGCCCGTTTCCGTTGATGGCGCTGGTTGCCCTGTTGGCGCTGGCGATTGGCTGGTTCTTCGCGCGCGCATTGGCACCAGCTGCCGATGGAATGCGCAGCCGTGCCGGTGCGGTGGTTCTGGATGCGTTTCTGCTGGGCTTGCTGGGCGCACGTATGGGGCATGTGGCGATGCATGCTGGCGACTATCTCGCGCAGCCGCTGTCCATCATCCGTCTGGGTGATGGCGGCTATTCGATCTGGGCCGGCCTGCTGGTCGCCGCCGCCTACGCGCTGTGGAAGACCCGCCAACGCATCCTGCGCAAGCCGGTGCTGCTGGGTCTGGCCGCTGGCGCGGCGTTCTGGGCAATTGGCGGGATGGCATTGTTCGCATTGCAGCGATCGTCCATT
The DNA here is from genome assembly GCF_056759935.1 of Stenotrophomonas sp. STEN035. Classification (NCBI taxonomy): domain Bacteria; kingdom Pseudomonadati; phylum Pseudomonadota; class Gammaproteobacteria; order Lysobacterales; family Lysobacteraceae; genus Stenotrophomonas; species Stenotrophomonas sp. STEN035. Next base: position 109,057 of record NZ_JBRRDY010000013.1, on the reverse strand, counting down.
CCGTTGCCGGATGCGGTGCTGGTTGACATGCAGGACAAGCCTGCGCCGCTGGCTGCATTTGCCGGCAAGCCAACCGTGATCAATCTGTGGGCGACTTGGTGTGGCCCGTGTCGCCGCGAAATGCCGGTGCTGGCGCAGGCGCAGCAGGCGCATCCGCAGGTACAGTTCGTGTTCGCCAATCAGGGCGAGACCCGCGATGAAGTCGCTGACTATCTGCGCGCCGAGAACATGCAGTTGGGCAACGTGCTGCTGGATGCCGAGTCGCAGGTGATGCAGCAAACCGGCGCGCGTGCATTGCCGACAACGCTGTTCTTTGGCGCCGATGGCCGGTTGCGCAATGTGCACATGGGCGAGCTGTCGCGCGCCACCTTGGAAGCGCGTCTGCGCGAAATGCAATAACCCCTTTACTGAAAGAGACATACGATGATGCGTTCCCGTTCGATGTTGCTGTTGTTGTCCGCCATGACGCTGACGCCGTTGGCCTGCGCGCAGACCGCCACCGCCCCGGCGGCTACTGCGGCCAAGCCGGCCGCGGCCAATGAGCCGGCGGTAGTGAAGACCCTGCGTTCGCAGGGCGTGGAGTTCATGGGCACGTTCGAGACGCCGGTTGGACTGACCGGCTATGCCGGCGTCGCTGGCCAGCGTCCGCTGGGCGTGTATGTGTCCAAGGATGGTGAGTACGCGGTGGTTGGTACCCTGGTCAACGCCAAGGGTGAGGATGTCAGCGCCGCCAAGCTCAAGGAGCTGGTGTCGGGACCGATGGGCCAACAGGCCTGGGCCAAGGTGGAAGCCAGCCATTGGGTGCGCGATGGCAAGGCCGATGCGCCGCGTGTCATCTATTCCTTCAGCGACCCGAACTGCCCGTACTGCAACCGCTTCTGGGAAGCAGCGCAGCCGTGGGTGGCCGCAGGCAAGGTGCAGATCCGGCAGATTCTGGTCGGTGTGATCCGCGAGGACAGTGCCAACAAGGCCGCCGCGATTCTGGGCGCAGCCTCGCCGGAGCAGGCGCTGATCCAGAACGAGCGAGATTTCGCCAAGGGCGGCATCAAGCCGCTGGCGACGGTGCCGGCGGCGGTGCAGGCCAAGCTGCGTGCCAATGAGGCCTTGATGCTGGATCTGGGCTTCCAGGGCACGCCGGGTATCCTGTTCAAGGATGCCGACGGCACGGTGCAGATGCGTTCGGGCATGCCGCAGGGCGATGACATGCAGACGGTGCTCGGCCCGCGCTGATCACTGAACCGGCCGGCGGCGATGTAATAGTCTCCGCCGCCACTGGCTGACTAAGCTGGCCCCCGCTTTAAGGAGCTAGTAGAGGAGCCAGCCATGAGTCACGACCACAACCATCTGCCCAGCGAAATCCGCCACGAAAAACCACTGTGGTGGGCGCTGGGCCTGACCACCGCCTATCTGGTGGTGGAAGTCATTGGCGCGTTCTGGACCAACAGCCTGGCGCTGTTGTCCGATGCCGCGCACATGGCGACTGATGCCATCGGGCTGATGATCGCCTTGACCGCCGTTCGCCTGAGCCGGCGTCCGCCCGACGCCAAGCGCACCTACGGCTATGCGCGGTTGGAAGCGCTTGGTGCGGTAGCCAATGGCCTGCTGCTGTTCGGCGTAGGCATCTACATCCTGTTCGAGGCCGTGCAGCGCTTCCAGCAGCCGCAGGCGATCGCCTCCACGGGCATGATGTGGGTGGCCGCGTTTGGACTGGTGGTGAACCTGATCGCGATGCGCCTGCTCAGCGCGGGCAGCGGCGAGAGCTTGAACGTCAAAGGCGCCTACCTGGAAGTGTGGAGCGACATGCTCGGCTCGGTGGCAGTGATTGCCGGCGGCCTGATCATCCACTTCACCGGTTGGACCCTGGTGGATCCGATCCTGGCCGTGCTGATCGGCCTGTGGGTGCTGCCGCGCACCTGGGTGCTGCTACGCGATGCGATCAACGTGTTGCTGGAAGGTGTGCCCAAGGGCGTGGTGTTGGCCGATATCGAGGCGGCGCTACGTGGCCATGCCGGTGTAGCCGGTATCCATGATCTGCATGTATGGGCGCTGGCATCGAGCACGCCGGCCTTGACCGTGCACGTGGTGATGCAGGATGGCCTGGCGCCGGATGTACTGCGTCGACAGCTGGCGGACCTGCTGCACGAGCGGTTTGATATCGACCATGTGACGGTGCAGGTTGAAGCGGATCACTGCGGCGATGATTGTGCCGACAAGAAGGCGGCTGGCGGTGACCACGATCACGATCATGAAGGTCATGCTCATGGGCCGGATGATCAAGGTCACCATGGGCATGTGCACCGCTAGATGTCCGGTGGCTTTTCGGCATTGTAGGAGCGGCGTAAGCCGCGAAGCTGAGGCTGCTGAAATCACCGGAATCACGGCAATCTGATTGATCTGTGGCTTCACGGCTTACGCCGCTCCTACAGAGTGGGGGCTCAGGTATTTTCTGTAAGGCCACTGCCGAGCATGGCTCGGCACTACAGAACAGATTGAACGAAAAACGGAGCCTTTCGGCTCCGTTTTTCATTCAATCAACCATCAAAAATTCAAACCACCGGCTCACGCAGTTCCGGCATCTCCCAGCCCTTGCGCGGTGCGAAGCGGTCGCCATGGCGTGCCTGCAAAGTCTTCAGTTTCTCAACCAATACGTCTACACCAGTCGCACGGATATGCTGGATCGGGCCGCCGCGGAACGGGGCGAAACCGGTGCCGAAGATCACCCCTGCATCAAGCAGGTCGGCATCGGCGACAACGCCGTCGTGCAGGCAGGCCACGGCCTCGTTGAGCAGCGGCAGGATCAAGCGGTCTTCCAGATCCGACGGCGGCTGGTAGTCCTTGGCCACTTCCGGCTTCACCGCGCGACCGTTCTCCCACTTGTAGATGCCCTGGCCGTCCTTCTTGCCGCGCTTGTTCGGCTCGACGGTCGCCAGTGCGGCCGGGATCTGCAGGCCGAGGAAGGGGGCCAACTCCTTGCCCACGCCTGCGGCCACGTCCAGGCCAACCGTATCCAGCAACTCGATCGGGCCCATCGGCATGCCGAACTTGACCGCCACCTTGTCGATCACCGGGCCGGGGATGCCTTCGGCATACGCGGTGGCGGCTTCCAGCATGTACGGGAACAGTACGCGGTTGACCAGGAAGCCGGGCGTGCCGGCCACCGGCACCGGGAACTTGCCCAATGCCTTGCAGAACGCAGCCAGACGCTTCTCGGTTTCCGGCGCCATGCCGTCGTGGTGGATGATCTCCACCAGCGGCATCTGCGCGACCGGATTGAAGTAATGCAGGCCGGCAAACTGTGCCGGACGCTGGATGTGATCACGCAGCTCGATCAGCGGGATCGAGGAGGTGTTGGTGGTCAGCAGCGCATCGGCCTTCATCTTCGGCTCCAGCGTCTGGTACAGCGCACGCTTGGCTTCCGGGTTCTCGATGATGGCTTCGATCACCAGGTCGGCATCGGCAACGCCGTCACCGGCCAGATCGGCCTTCAGTCGTGCGGCCACTTCCGGGCGCTTGCTCTCATCGCGCACCTTTTTGTCGAACAGCGCCTGCGCGCGGGTCATGGCCGGGTCGATGAAACGCTGCTCGCGGTCCTGCAGGGTCACGTTGAAGCCCTTGTAGGCCGCCCAGGCAGCAATATCGCCGCCCATCACGCCGGCACCGACCACGTGCACATGCTTGATGCCCGAGTCCTTGCCGCCCAGGCCCTTGAGCCGTTCGGTCAGGAAGAAGATGCGGATCAGGTTGCGCGCGGTCGGGCTGCTGGCCAGCTTGACCACGGCGCGGCGCTCGGCGTCCAGGCGCTTCTGGATCGGGCTGCCGCCGGTACGCTCCCAGGTGCTGATCAGCGCGTAGGGCGCCGGGTACTGGTCCTTCTTGGCCTTGCGCGCGACCTGCTTGGCCATCTGCGGGGCGAGGATCTTGCGGGCCAGGAAGGTATTGGTGGCCCAGGCAGTGGCGCGCTGCTTGAACGGGCGGGTCACCCCGGTCTGCAGCAGCGCGATGGCCGCATCGACCAGCACCGCCGGGGCGGCGACCTTGTCCACCAGGCCGATTGCACGCGCGGCCGAGGCCGACAAAGTGCGGCCGGTCAGCATCATGTCCATCGCCGCCGGCGCACCGACCAGCTGTGGCAGGCGTGCACTGCCGCCCCAGCCCGGGAAGATGCCCAGCTGGGTCTCGGGCAGGCCGATGCGGGTGGATTGATCGTTGGAGGCCACGCGGTAGCGGCAGGCCAGCGCCAGCTCGGTGCCACCGCCCAGGCAGTGGCCGTGGATCGCTGCGACGGTCGGGCAGGGCAGTTCGGCCAGCTTCTGGTAGACGCTCTGGCCGCGGCGAATGGCGTCATTGACGGTGCCGCGGCGGTCGAACTCCTGGAATTCCTTCAGGTCGGCGCCAGCGATGAAGCCGGCCGCCTTGGTCGAGCGCACCACCACGCCCTTGGGCGGGTCGATGGCCAGGCGCTCGACGATGTCGCCCAGTTCCAGCAGCACGTCCTGCGACATGGCATTGACCGGGCTGTCCTTGCGGTCGAGGCTGAGCACTGCCACGCCATCCTCGCGCAGCTCGGTTTGCCAATGATTGAAGCGGAGCCCGTCGAAGCCTGAGAGCATGGGACGTTCCATCCGGTTGTGTATGGAGAAGACCGCTATGATCCAGAGGTTGTTTCCCTGCCGTCAAATCCCAATGTCTGGAATTGCGTTGGGCTTATCTGGTCAGCGCCCCTGCAGGTTAGCCGAACGGGAGTTAAAAGCTGGTGCGGTGCCGCTGGGACAGGGTGCTGAACTTTTGCCGCGAACAGCGGTCTTAATGCCCGACGTCGGTTGGGCTGACAGGAGTGCGGCCCGTTATGGCCGAGGTTGAAACACCGCAGGAGCTGGACCTGGAACTGGTCCGGCGTGTGCAGCGCGGCGAAAGCGCAGCGTTCGATGTGTTGGTACGCAAGTACCAGCATCGGATCATCGCGTTGATCGGGCGCTACATCGCCGACTGGAGTGAGTGTCAGGACGTGGCCCAGGACACTTTCGTGCGCGCTTACCGTGCGCTCGGGAATTTCCGTGGCGACGCCCAGTTCTATACCTGGTTGCATCGGATCGCAGTGAATACCGCAAAAAACTATCTGGCAGCACACAACCGGCGCCCCCCCACCGACGACATCGAGATCGGTGACGCCGAGCAGTTCGACAGTGGGGTCCGCTTGCGCGACAACGACACGCCCGAGCGTGAGTTGATGCGCCAGGAACTGGAACAGACCGTGATGAAGGCGGTTGATGCGTTGCCCGAAGAGCTGCGCTCAGCCATTACGTTGCGAGAGGTGGAAGGCATGAGTTACGAGGATATCGCGCAGAAAATGGGATGCCCGATCGGCACGGTGCGGTCGCGGATCTTCCGTGCCCGCGAGGCCATCGACGCACAGTTGCGTCCCTTGCTGGATACCCCCAGCGCTACCCGTGAACGGAGTCGCGTATGAACCCGCAAGACCGTAACCCGGTGTCGGCCGGTGCTGCGCCGGACAAATTTGAACTGCACTATCGCCAGCAGCTGTCGGCGCTGGTGGATGGCGAGCTGGCTGCCGATGAGGCGCGCTTCATGCTGCGTCGGCTGGAACACGACAGCGAGCTTTCGGCCTGCCAGGAGCGCTGGCAGGTCCTGGGTGATGTGATGCGCGGCCAGGCCTGTGCACCGGCGCCCCTGGATTTCAGTGCACGGGTCCGTCAAGCGGTGGACGCCGATGCTCGCCAGAATGGACCGGTGCTTGCCGCGCCCGCCCCACAACGCGCAGCCCGAACTGGCTGGCGGCGTTGGGGCGGCGGTGCCGCTCTGGCTGCCTCGGTGGCTGCGGTGGCCTTGTTCATGGCCCGTGAGCAGTTGCCGGAAACGAATGCACCCACCCCGGTCATCGCGACCACGGCGGAAGTTGCTCCGGCACCTGTGCTGCCCTCGGCACCCACCACAGCTGATGCTGGCAATGTTGCCGGTTTGGTTGCAGCGGCGCCTGCGGTCGCCGCAGCGGTGACCCGTCGTCAGGACGCCAGCGCCCGCCGCGGCAGCGCGACCCGCACCCAGCAGGCAGCGCGGGCTGGTACTGCCCGTATGGCCGAGCCGCAGCGGGCGATTGCCTCCGCTCCGGTACTGCCGGCGACCCCGGCGCTGCGCCCGGACCCGTTTGCCACCGGCAATGGTGTACTGCATGCGCGGCCGTGGCCACGCTCGTCGGTGGCACCGTCGCTGTCGCAGGGGGCGCTTAACGCAAGTTTCCCTGCACAAGAGCAGGGCGGGGCGACGTTCTACCCGTTTGAACCACGCATGCCGGCACAGGGCGCCGACGATGCCGAGTCGCGCAGGCTGTTGCCGCGTCAGTGAGTGTTGCTTGCCGGTCGTCCGCCTCTGGGCGACCGGTTCTCCCCGGATTCCAGGTTTGTGCGCTGTGGTTGGGCGTACCGGGCTTGGCTGTTTTTACCCGCTTTGACTGAATTGGAGGCTCGAAGCTGATGACCCCACGTATCCAAAACAAGGTGTTTGGCCTGCTGGCGATGACCCTGCCGCTGGTCGCCTGTGCGCAGAGCCCGGCCCCGAATACCCCGGCCGAACAGGTCGCTGCTACCCGTGCCGCGCCCGCGCCGCAGTTGGTGCAGGGCCTGCCTGACTTCACCCAGCTGGTCGACCAGGTCGGCCCGGGCGTGGTCAAGGTCGATACCGTGATCGGCGCGCGGCGCAATCCGCGCGCTGCCCAGCAGGGCCCGGACATGGACCAGATGCCGGAGTTCTTCCGCCGCTTCTTCGGTCCGGATTTCCAGATGCCGGGGCCGGGCCAGCAAGGGCCGGACAGCGGCCCGCGTGGGCGCAGCATGGGTTCGGGCTTCATCATCTCCAATGATGGCTATGTGCTGACCAACCACCACGTCATCGACGGTGCCGAGTCGGTCAAGATCACCTTGAGTGATCGCCGCGAGTTCACCGCCAAGGTGGTCGGCAGCGATGCCCAGTACGACGTGGCGTTGCTGAAGGTCGAAGGCCGCAACCTGCCGACCGTGCGGGTGGGCGACTCCAATACGCTCAAGCCGGGCCAGTGGGTGGTAGCGATCGGCTCGCCGTTTGGCCTGGACCATTCGGTTACCGCCGGCATCGTCAGTGCGCTTGGCCGCAATACCGGTGGTAACGAGCAGCGCTATGTGCCGTTCATCCAGACCGACGTGGCGATCAACCAGGGCAACTCCGGCGGTCCTTTGCTGAATACGCGCGGTGAAGTGGTCGGCATCAACTCCCAGATTTTCTCCGCCTCTGGCGGCTACATGGGTATCAGTTTCGCGATCCCGATTGATCTGGCGATGAATGCGGTCGAGCAGATCAAGAAGACCGGCAAGGTCAGCCGCGGCCAGTTGGGTGTGATGGTCGGTGCGGTTACTGCCGATGCCGCCGAAGGCCTGAAGCTGCCGGATAGCCGTGGTGCGCTGGTCAATGAGATGGTGGCCGATAGTGCTGCCGCCAAGGCCGGGATCGAGGTGGGCGATGTTATCCGCTCGGTCAATGGCACCCAGATCAATGATGCCAGCGAGCTGCCGCCGATGATTGGTGCGATGGCGCCGGGCAGCAGGGTGCGGATGGGGATCATCCGTGAAGGCAAGCCGCGTGAGATCACTGTGACCCTGAATGAGCTGGCTGAGGATGCGGCGCGGCCGGGCAACACTGCCGCCGCTGGCGATGATGCCAAGCCGCAGGCCGGTGCCAACGCCTTGCTGGGGCTGGAAGTGGCCGATCTGACCGCCGCCGAGCGTCGTCAGCTCGGCCTGGAGTCGGGCGAAGGCGTGCGTATCACCGGCGTCAACAGCCGGTCCGGCCGTGAGGCGCGTCTGGCCCCGGGCATGGTGGTGTTGCAGGTCGGGCGCGCCCCGGTGGGTAGCGTTGCCGCCCTGAACCGGGAGCTGGCTGGCTACAAGAAGGGAGACGTGGTCATGCTGCTGGTCCGCGCCGGCGCCAACAGCGCCTTCGTCCCGGTTCGCGCTGGCGAATAAGTCCGTCAGGCCTTGTGATAGCAACGGGAGCCGCCTTCGGGCGGCTCCTTTCGTTCAGCTGCCGGCCAAACCCTGTGCGGGGCTTGGCTCCGGCATGCGATAATGGCCCGTTATCCTGACGACGCAGCGCCGCCGCCGCCACCTATGTCACATGATTCGATGCGGATGATCCGCAACTTCTCCATCATTGCCCACGTTGACCACGGTAAGTCCACCCTGGCCGACCGCATCATCCAGTTGTGTGGCGGCTTGACCGCGCGCGAAATGGAAGCGCAGGTCCTGGACAACAACCCGATCGAGCGTGAGCGTGGCATCACGATCAAGTCGCAGTCGGTGTCGGTGCCGTATACGGCCCGCAACGGCCAGACCTACTTCCTGAACTTCATCGACACCCCCGGCCACGTCGACTTCTCCTATGAAGTCAGCCGCTCGCTGGCCGCCTGCGAAGGCGCGCTGCTGGTGGTCGATGCGGCCCAGGGCGTGGAAGCGCAGTCGGTTGCCAACTGCTACACGGCCATCGAGCAGGGCCTGGAAGTGGTGCCGGTGCTGAACAAGATCGACCTGCCCACCGCCGACATCGACCGTGCCAAGGCCGAGATCGAGGCGGTGATCGGCATCGATGCCTCCGACGCGGTTGCGGTCAGCGCCAAGACCGGCCTGAACATGGAGGAGGTGCTGGAAGCCATCGTGCACCGCATCCCGCCGCCGGCCGACCGTGGCAGTGACAAGCTGCAGGCGCTGATCATCGACTCCTGGTTCGACAACTACCTGGGCGTGGTCTCGCTGGTGCGCGTGATGCAGGGCCAGATCAAGGCCGGCGACAAGATCCAGGTCATGTCCACCGGTCGTTGGCATCTGGTCGACAAGGTCGGCGTCTTCACCCCCAAGCGTAAGGAAATGCCTGCGCTGCGTGCCGGTGAAGTGGGTTGGATCAACGCCAGCATCAAGGACGTGCACGGTGCGCCGGTCGGCGACACCCTGACCCTGCAGGCCGATCCGGCTTCCGAGCCGCTGCCCGGCTTCCAGGAAATGCAGCCGCGCGTGTTCGCCGGCCTGTTCCCGGTCGATGCCGAGGACTACCCTGACCTGCGCGAAGCCCTCGACAAGCTGCGCCTGAACGACGCCGCGCTGCGCTTCGAGCCGGAAAGCTCCGAGGCGATGGGCTTCGGCTTCCGTTGCGGCTTCCTCGGCATGCTGCACATGGAAATCGTGCAGGAACGCCTGGAGCGCGAGTACAACCTCGACCTGATCAGCACCGCACCGACGGTGATCTACGAGGTGCTCAAGAGCGACGGGACCATCGTGATGATGGACAACCCGGCCAAGCTGCCACCGGTCAACCAGGTGGAAGAAATCCGCGAGCCGATCATCCGCGCCAACATCCTCACCCCCGAGGAATACATCGGCAGCATCATCAAGCTGTGCGAAGAGAAGCGCGGCAGCCAGATCGGCATCAACTACATGGGCAGCCAGGTGCAGATCAGCTATGAGCTGCCGATGGCCGAAGTGGTGCTGGACTTCTTCGACAAGCTCAAGTCGGTCAGCCGTGGCTACGCCTCGCTTGAGTACCACTTCGTGCGCTTCGATGCCGGCCCGTTCGTGCGCCTGGACGTGCTGATCAACGGTGACAAGGTTGACGCCCTGTCGCTGATCGCCCACCGCAGCCATGCCGATCGCCGTGGCCGCGAGCTGTGCGAGAAGATGAAGGACCTGATTCCCCGGCAGATGTTCGACGTGGCCATCCAGGCCGCGATCGGCGCGCAGATCATCGCCCGTACCACGGTCAAGGCCATGCGCAAGAACGTGCTGGCCAAGTGCTATGGTGGCGACGTTTCGCGTAAGAAGAAGCTGTTGGAGAAGCAGAAGGAAGGCAAGAAGCGCATGAAGCAGGTGGGCCGCGTGGAGATCCCACAGGAAGCCTTCCTTGCTGTGCTGCAGATGGACAAGTAACAGTTATTGGGGATTCGGGATGCGGCATTCGGGATTCGCCAGAGCGGCATGCGCTTTGGCTGTTGCGAATATCCAATCCCGAATCCCGAATCTCATTCCGAAGGAACATGAATGAAATGGTTTGAAATCATCCTGGTTGTGCTGACTCTGGGCTCGGGCCTGGTGGTGCTGCTGGACAAGCTGTACCTGCGCAAGCGCCGTGCCGAGAAGGCCAGCCTGCTGGACAGCGAAGAGCCGGCGGTAGTGGATTACTCGCGCGCGTTCTTCCCGGTGCTGGCGGTGGTGTTGATCCTGCGCAGCTTCGTGGCCGAGCCGTACAAGATCCCCTCCAGCTCGATGATGCCCAACCTGTTGATCGGCGATTTCATCCTGGTCAACAAGTTCTCCTACGGCTTCCGTCTGCCGATCACCAATACCAAGATCATCCCGGTGGCCGAGCCCAAGCGCGGTGACGTGGTGGTGTTCAAGCCGCCGCATGCACCGGACCAGAACTGGATCAAGCGCGTGATCGGCCTGCCGGGCGACCGCATCGGCTTCCACGGTGACACCTTGTCGATCAACGGCGTGCCGATGGTCTACGAAGACCGTGGCGAGTACGTTGGCAAGGGCCCGGGCGCGGAAATGACTGGCGCCTCGCTGTTGACCGAGCAGCTGCCGGGTCGCAGTCACACCGTGCTGGAATTGCTGGGTCGTGCCGACCCGCGGGGCCAGGGCGACTGGGTGGTGCCGGAAGGTCAGTACTTCGTGATGGGTGACAATCGCGACAACAGCGAGGACAGTCGCTTCTGGACCCAGACCCACTTCCTGCCGGAAGAGAATCTGCGTGGCAAGGCGTTCCTGATCTGGCTGAACTGTGAAGGCTGGTTCTGCAAGGGTAGTTTCGAACCGTCGCGTATCGGGGCGGGCATTCAGTGAGTGGACAACGCGTGTCTGGGGAGATCGCAATGAAGCACAAGCAAGCAGGTATGACGCTGACCTCGTTTCTCGTGGTATTGGCGGTAGTGGGCTTTGCGCTGTTTATCGGCATGAAGCTGTTCCCGATGTACCAGGAGTATTACTCCGTGCGCTCGGCGCTCAAGAGCATCGCTGCAGAGCCCGGGTCGGGCAGTCTCGAGCCAGCCAAGGTGCAGGAGTTGTTCTTCAAGCGCATGGACATGAACTATGCCGACGACGTGAAGCCGGGTGACCTGAAGATCGAACGCACTGACGGTGGTCTGCGTATGGTTGTCAGTTACGAAGTGCGTCGCGAAATGATCGGCAACCTCGATGTGGTGGGCAAGTTCAACGCATCCCAGGATTTGAACCGGACCGGTAGTGAATAGAACGTTCCAACGGGGTGACCTGATCGGTCACTCATTCAAGGATCAGGGTTTGCTGAAGCAGGCCCTGACCCATCGCAGTGCCGGTGCGCCGCACAACGAGCGCCTGGAGTTCCTTGGCGACAGCATCGTCAACATGCTGATCGCCGAAGCACTTTTCACACGCTGGCCGAAGGCTGACGAAGGCGCGCTCACGCGTGCCCGCTCGGCCTTGGTTTGCGAGGCTGCGCTGGCGGTTATCGCACGCGCCTTGGAGCTGGGCGACCGCTTGACGCTGGGTCCAGGCGAAATGAAGTCCGGCGGCCATCGCCGCGACTCGATCCTCGCCGACACCTTCGAGGCCGTGGTTGCCGCCATTTACCTGGACGCCGGTTTCGAAGCCTGCCGCGAGCGGATAATGCCGTGGTTCGAGGCCTCGCTGTCGGCGGTGCCGGTGGGCAAGCCCGAGAAAGACCCCAAGACACGCCTGCAGGAATGGTTGCAGGCCCGGCAGAAGACCCTGCCGGTATACGAGCTGGTATCGGAGACCGGCGACGACCACGCCAAGCACTTCCATGTGCGCTGTTGCGTGGCTGACCCTGCCGTAAGTACCGAAGGCGAAGGCACTTCGCGACGGCTGGCCGAACAACAGGCGGCAGCCGCCGCAATAGAGCAATTGGATTCCAAGTGAACGACACCTCCTCTCATCGCTGTGGCAGCGTCGCGGTCATTGGCCGCCCCAACGTTGGCAAATCGACCCTGACCAACGCCCTGGTCGGCGCCAAGGTCAGCATTGTCTCCAACCGTCCGCAGACCACCCGCCACCGGCTGCTTGGCATCGCCACCTACCCGGAAGGGCAGCTGGTGCTGGTTGATACCCCCGGCCTGCATCGCCAGCAGAAGCGCGCGATGAACCGGGTGATGAACCGCGCTGCGCGTGCCTCGCTGGAAGGCGTGGACGTTGGTCTGCTGGTGATCGAAGCCGGTCGCTGGGACGAAGAAGACACCCTCGCGTTCAACGTGCTGAGCGATGCAGGCGTGCCGGTGGTACTGATCGTCAATAAGGTTGACCGGATGAAGGACAAGGGTGCGCTGCTGCCGTTCCTGCAGGAGATCACCGTCGGTCGTGAATTCGCCGCAGTTCATCCGATCTCGGCGCTGAAGCGCAATGGTCTGGACGCGCTGGTGCGTGACCTTATCGGTTTGGTGCCGGAAGGCCCGCCCATGTTCGGCGAAGATGAAATCACCGACCGCAGCCAGCGCTTCCTCGCCGGTGAGCTGGTCCGCGAGCAGTTGATGCGCCAGCTTGGCGAAGAACTGCCGTACGCCACCACCGTGGAAATCGAACGCTTTGCCGAAGATGGTGCACTGCTGCGTATCGGCGCGGTGATCTGGGTCGAGCGCGAAGGCCAGAAGGCGATTGTCATTGGCAAGGGTGGCACCCGCCTGAAGGAAATCGGCGCCAAGGCGCGTCTGCAGATGGAGCGTCTGTTCGGTGCCAAGGTGTTCCTGGAAACCTGGGTGCGCGTACGTGAAGGCTGGTCCGATGACGAGGCCGCACTGAAGGCCTTCGGTTACGGCGAGCAGTAAGCTTTTCAGCCGGGAATCGGGAGTGGGGAATCGGGAATGGAAACTGCCTGGTTCTGCCGCGATTTGCGATTTCCGGCTGTTTTCTGGCCGCTTGACAGGTCAGGTTGTGCGATGAAGAGCGATGCTGCGACGACGATAAGTCGTCGCGTTAGCCGGCCGCCAGGGAGCCTGACGAAGGCCGGCTGGATCACGGTCGCGGGCTGTTCCGACTCCCGATTCTCCATTCCCGATTCCCAGCCTTAGATGCGCATCGAAGACCAGCCCGCTTACGTGCTGCATGCCCGGCCTTGGCGCGAGACCAGCCTGCTGGTCGAGGTGCTGAGTCTGGAGCATGGCCGCCTCGGCCTGCTTGCGCGTGGTGTGCAGGGGCCGAAGAAGCAGGCGTTGCGTGCAGCCTTGCAGCCACTGCAGGCGATTCGCTTTGACGCGCAGCAAACCGGTGAGTTGGCGCAACTGCGCCGCGCCGAAAGCCAGGACGTGGCGCCGCGTCTACACGGCCACGCGATGCTGGCCGGCTTCTATATCAACGAACTGGTGATGCGCTTGACGCCGCGGCAGGACCCGTTGCCGGAGCTGTACGTGGCTTACGGAGAGTTGCGCGGGCAGCTTGATCAGGCCGATACGTTGGCTTGGTCACTGCGGCGCTTCGAGCGTGACCTGCTTGACGCATTGGGCTTTGGCTTCGACTGGAGTTGTGGCGCCGATGGCGAGCCGATCGATCCGGCAGCGCGTTATCGTCTGGATCCGCTGCAGGGGCCGCTTCGTCTGTTGAGTGAGCGCAACAATGAGCGGCGCGCGCTGGCCACCGGCAGCGCGTTGCTGGCATTGGCCGAGGATCAACAGCCCGACAGCAGCGATGTCGCCAGCCTGCGTCTGCAGATGCGTGCAGTGCTGCTGCACCATCTTGGTGGTCGTGGGCTCAAATCCTGGGAAATGCTGGGCGAACTGGCCCGTTCGCAGCCGTAGTGCCGAGCCATGCTCGGCAGCGGCCGCATGCAGAATCCAACCATGTAGTGCCGAGCCATGCTCGGCAGAGGCTCTACCGGGGAAGCCTGTTGCCGAGCATGGCTCGGCACTACATCTGATCAGCGCAGCAGGGCGCTGACAGCGCTGCCGAATTGTTGCCGCGCCTGCATCGATGCCGGATCGTGATTCAGCTGACGCACTGCAACCGCCAAGCGCGAGGCACCAACAAAACCACAGCTGGCCTGCAGTTTGTGCAGCTGTGCATGCAGGGCTTTGTCGTCATGTTCTTCAAGTGCATGGCTGACCGCATCGCGGGTGCCGGGTAACTCGGACAGGAACAGTTCGCGCAGTGCACGTACATGCGCCTGCTGCCCGTTCAAGGCATTCATTGCGGCGGATTCGTCCCAATCCAGGGCGGCCTCGGCAATGTTGCCATCGGTTTTTGCCGTGGACTTGCTCAGCGCACGGCGCACGCTTTTGAGCAGCGCATCGCGACTGATCGGTTTGACCAGGGTTTCGTGGAAACCGGCCTGCTGCAGCGTCGTCTGTATTTCCTGGCTGGTATCTGCGGTATGCGCCAGTGCAATGGTGTGCGGATGGCGTTCACGCAGGCTACGCAGCAGGTTGGCACCGTTGCCGTCAGGCAGGTTCACATCAAGCAACCACAGGTCGTAGGTTCCGCTCTGTGCCAAGCGCAGCGCGCTGGCGCATGATTCGGCGATATCGACCTTGGCCGGTAGCGATTCCAGTACAAACTGGAAGAAGCCCTGGCTGGTCATGTCGTCCTCGACCAACAACAGGCGCGGCAGGTTTCCTTGGTGATGCGTATTCATCTGCTGCCTCCATGTCAGCTACACCCCGCATATTAGCGATGGCGCGGCGATCTGCAAGCCATCGGGGGTGTTCATGTTGAGCATCTGCGACAATGGCCGCCCTTTTGCCCGCAGCCTGTTGCCACGTGGCCCGATCCAGATCCCCCCGCATAGACAAGACCCCGTTCCAGACCGACATCCTCGACCTGAGCCATGACGGCCGTGGCGTTGCCCGGCGCGAAGGCGAGGGTGGCAAGGTCACCTTCATCAGCGGCGCGCTGCCGCAGGAAACGGTGATGGCCGAGCAGACCGGCAAAAGCCGTCATTTCGATGAAGCCAAGACGGTTGAAGTGCTCAAGGCGTCGCCGCACCGCGTCGAGCCGCGCTGCCCGCATTTCGGCGTGTGTGCTGGTTGCGTGCTGCAGCACCTGGAAGAGTCGCAGCAGATCGTGGCCAAGCAGCAGGTGCTGACCGACAACCTGACCCGCATCGGCCACGTCAGCCCGGGCGAGGTGTTGCCGGCGCTGGTGGGCGACAGCTGGGGCTATCGCCGCAAGGGCCGCTTCTCGGTACGCCGCGTCGAGAAGAAGGACAAGACGCTGGTTGGCTTCCGCGAACTGGATCCGCGCTTTGTCGCCGATCTGTCGCAGTGCCTGACGGTGATCCCGGAGATCGGCAGCAAGGTGGGCGTACTGTCCACCTTCATCGAGACGCTGGACGGCAAGCGCGACATCCCACAGATCGAATTCATCGCTGGTGATGCGGCCATCGCCCTGACCGTGCGCCATCTGCAGCCGCTCAGTGACGCTGACAAGCAGGCATGGATCGCATTCGGGCAGGAGCATGGCTTTGCCATCTACCTGCAGTCCGGCGGCCTGCACACCGTGGCGCCGCTGTGGCCGGCCGAAGGCGTCGCGCTGTCGTTCGCGCTGCCGCAGTGGGATGTGGAGCTGGCGTTCCGTCCGCTGGACTTCATCCAGGTCAATGCCAAGCTCAACCAGCAGATGATCGCGCATGCGCTGACCTTGCTGGACCCACAGCCGGATGAGCGAGTGCTCGACTTGTTCTGTGGACTGGGCAACTTCACCCTGCCGCTGGCGCGCAGCGTGCGCGAAGTGGTGGGCGTGGAAGGCGAGGCCGGACTGGTCGCACGCGCCAAGGAAAACGCCGAGCGCAATGGCCTGGCCAACGCCGAGTTTTACGCCGCCGACCTGACTTTGGATCAAAGCGAAGCACCGTGGATGAAGCAGGGCTTTGACAAGCTGCTGCTCGACCCGCCGCGTTCGGGTGCGATCGATGTGCTCAAGCAGTTGCCGCTGGAGCAGTTCAAGCGCATCGTCTATGTGAGCTGCCACCCGGGTTCGCTGGCACGCGATGCCGGTTACCTGGTCAACGAGCGTGGCTTCACCCTGGTCTCGGCCGGTGCGATGGACATGTTCCCGCACACCGCGCACGTTGAGAGCATTGCCGTATTCGAGAAGAGGTAAGCGGTGGGTATCGAGATCGAACGCAAGTTCCTCGTCACCAGCGATGGCTGGCGTGCTGCTGCGCACGCCGTCATCCCCATGGCGCAGGGCTATATCAACGATACGGCGGCGATGGACAGTGGCGCGCAGAAGGCTTCGGTGCGGGTCCGCATCCAGGGCGAAGATGCTTACCTGAACATCAAGTCGCGCGAGCTCGGCCACACCCGTCAGGAGTTTGAGTACCCGGTGCCGGTGAACGAGGCGCGTGAGCTGCTGGCGCTGTGCGTTGGCGGCCTGATCGACAAGCGCCGGCATCTGGTCCAGCACGGCGGGCTGCTGTGGGAAGTTGATGAGTTCCTCGGCGACAACGCCGGACTGGTAGTGGCCGAAGTGGAGCTGGAGAGCGCCGATCAGGTGTTCGCCAAGCCCGATTGGGCCGGTACCGAAGTGACCGACGAGTTGCGTTATTACAATCTGGCCTTGGCATCGAAACCGTACAGCCAGTGGTGAAGTGCCCGTAGTGCCGAGCCATGCTCGGCAGAGGCTTCACAAGCAAACCCGGTAGTGCCGAGCCCTGCTCGGCAGAGGCATTACCGGTAAAGCTTCAGCCGAGCATGGCTCGGCACTACATTGATATTAGGAACCCTCATGCGCATCGATATCTGGTCCGACGTGGTCTGCCCTTGGTGCTGGATTGGCAAGCACCGCTTCCAGCGCGGTCTTGAGTTGCTGGGCGCCGACGCGCCTGAGATCGAGGTGCGCTGGCATCCGTTCCTGCTTGATCCGGACGCCGGTACCACCCCGGTGCCGTTGTTGGAGGCCTACGCTGCCAAGTTCGGCGGCGCTGAACGCACCAAGCAGATGCTGGCGCAGACCCAGAGCGCAGCCCAGGCCGAAGGCCTGCCGATGGATTTCGGCAAGGGCCAGGTCAAGGTCAGCACCTTGCTGGCGCACCGGCTGATGTGGCTGGCAGGTCAGTACGGGGTGCAGGAGCAGGTCGGTGAGGCGTTGTTCCGTGCGCACTTCGCCGAAGGCCGCAACCTGGCCGATCCACAGGTGCTGATTGCTGCCGCCGCGGCGGGCGAGATCCCGGCCGAGCGCGTGCAGGCGATGCTGGCCTCGGACGAAGGTCTGGCCCAGGTCCAGGCCGGCATCGGCCAGGCCCAGGCGCTGGGTATCCAGTCGGTGCCGACCTTCGTGATCAACGGCCAGTACGCGGTGCAGGGCGGACAGCCGGCAGAAGTGTTTGCCGACGTATTGCGGAAGATCGCCGCCGAGCAGGCGCCGCAGGGCGCTGCCAGCCCGGATGAACAGGCCTGTGGCCCGGATGGCTGCAGCGTCTGAACGCAGGCTCTGACGCGGCGAGCGCCATCTGCGACAATATTCCGCTACGCCGCAGTCTGCGGTGGATTGGAGTCCTTGCATGCTTTTGATCGGCGTTGCCGGCACCGAACTGACTGCCCAGGAGCGTGACTGGCTGCAGCACGACGCCGTGGCCGGGGTGGTGCTGTTCAAGCGCAACTTCGCTTCGCGGGCGCAGGTAGTCGAGCTGACCGCGGCGATCCGCGCTGCCACCGCACGCCTGCTGTTGATCAGCGTGGACCAGGAAGGCGGGCGGGTGCAGCGCTTCCGCGAGGGCTATGCAGATCTGCCGCCGCTGGAAGGCTTCGGCAAGCTGTATGCGAGCGACCCGGACGGCGCCCTGGCCCTGGCCGAGCAGCACGCTTGGCTGATGGCCAGTGAAATCCGCGCCAGCGGCCTGGACCTGAGCTTCGCTCCGGTGGTGGACGTGGGCCATGGCAACCTGGCCATCGGCAACCGTGCCTTTGGCGAAGACCCGCAGGTCGTCGCCGCCTTGACCGCTGCCTATGTGCGCGGCATGCATTCGGTCGGCATGGCCGCCACGCTCAAGCATTTCCCCGGCCATGGCACGGTCCGTGAGGACACCCATGTGGACACCGCGGTCGACCCGCGGCCTCTGGCCGAAATTGAAGCCCACGACCTGATACCGTTCCGGGCCGGCATCGCTGCTGGCGCCGATGCGGTGATGATGGCGCACGTCATCTACCCGCAGGTGGCGCCGGAACCGGCAGGCTACTCGCCGCGCTGGATCAACCAGATCCTGCGTGAGCAGATGGGCTTCCGGGGCGTCGTGTTCTCCGACGACATCGGCATGGCGGCCTCCTTCGCCGCCGGTGGGGTCAAGGCCCGCGTCGATGCGCACCTGGATGCCGGCTGCGACGTGGTGCTGGTCTGCCACCCTGAGCTGGTCGAAGAATCACTGCAGGCCGTGACCGGCCGCAGCTTGAATACCGCCGCCCTGTTGAGCCTGATCGGCCGCGGGGCGATGGGCTGGGGCGGCCTGCTGGCCGATGCCCGCCATACTGATACCCGTAATCATCTGTTTGAAAACCTTGGAAGAACCGCCTGATGTCCAAACTCACTCTTGAACAAGCCGTGGCCCAGGCCGACCTGCTGGTCGACCGTCCCACCATCGACACCGCCATCGCCGGCATCGCCGACGCCATCGCGCGTGACTACAAGGGCGAAGTGCCGGTGTTCATCTCGATCATGAACGGTGCGCTGCCGTTCGCCGGCCAACTGGCATTGGAACTGGGCGCGCGCGGTCAGGACGCGCAGTTCGACTACATGCAGGCCTCGCGCTATCACGGCGAGACCGGCGGCGAGCTGGTCTGGAAGCACCGCCCGGTGTCGGCCCTGTTCGGCCGCCGGGTGATTCTGGTCGACGACATCCTGGATGAAGGCTTCACCCTGCAGGGCGTGCGCGAATGGTGCCTGGAGCAGGGCGCAACCGACGTGCGCATCGCCGTGCTGACGGTCAAGCAGCACGACCGTGCGCTGCCGGGCGTCAAGGCCGACTATGCCGGCATCGACCTGCCGGACCGCTTCGTGTTCGGCTTCGGCATGGACGTCAACGAATCGCTGCGTTCGCTGCCGGCCATCTACGCAATGAAGCAGTAATACCGGCGGCCGATGCTTGCCATCGGCTTTCGGTCTGATCGCGGCTGGGCCACGCCAAGGGCGTGGCTTGCGCGTGCCCAACGAGAACATCAGGAATGAGCATGGAACCTATCGCCCTGGCCGTTATTGGCGGCACCGGCGTGTACAAGCTGGCCGCGCTGGACGATGTCCAGACCCACGAGGTGGAAACCGCCTACGGCGCCCCTTCCGGCCCGGTCCGGGTTGGCCTGTTGAACGGCCAGCGCGTGGCGTTTCTGGCCCGGCATGGCGAAGGCCATTCGATCCCGCCGCACAAGATCAACTACCGCGCCAACCTGGCCGCGCTCAAGCAGCTGGGCGCAACCCGGGTGCTGGCCTTGAACACGGTGGGCGGCATTGGTGAGGACTTCGGCCCGCGCGTACTGGCCTGCCCGGACCAGCTGATCGACTACACCTGGGGTCGGATTTCCACCCTCAGCGAGGAAGAGGGCAGCGAGGTCCTGCATGTGGATTTCGGCCATCCCTACACCCCGTCGTTCCGCGCCAAGGTGCTGGCGGCGGCCAAGGCCAAGGGCGTGGCGATGCAGGATGGCGGCTGCTACGGGGCCACCCAGGGCCCGCGTCTGGAAACCAATGCCGAAATCGCCCGGATGCGCCGTGATGGCTGCGATCTGGTCGGCATGACCGGCATGCCCGAGGCCGGGCTGGCGCGCGAGTTGGGGCTGGAATACGCCTGCCTGGCGATTGTTGCCAATTGGGCGGCTGGCTGCGGCGACGCCGCGGAGATCACCATGGCCGAGGTTTTGGCCAATGTGGAAGCAGCTTCGTCTGGTTTGCCGACTTTGGTGGGTGAATTGGCGCGGGGGTGATTGTCATCCCGGCTTAAGGTTTGCATACTCCGCCAGTACGCCTCATTCAGCGTGCATCAATCCATTCATCGAACAAGGTCTCGCATCACCATGCCGAACGGTACCGTCAAGTGGTTCAACGACGCCAAGGGATTTGGCTTCATCTCACCGGAGGACGGCAGCGCCGATGTCTTCGCGCACTTCTCTGCGATCAATTCCAAGGGCTTCCGCAGCCTGCAGGAAGGCCAGCGCGTCAGCTATGACGTGACCCAGGGCCCGAAGGGTGCCCAGGCTTCGAACATCATGCCGGTCGAGTGATCGACCCGCCTGTGCGGAAAAGCCCCGCCTAGGCGGGGTTTTTTTTGGGCTGTGGTCGGCCAGGGAGGGACTGTAATGATCAAGACACTGGATATCGCCATCGTTGGCTACGGCACCGCCGGGCAGGCGCTGGCGGTGCTGCTGTCGCGCGACGGGCACCGGGTGCAGGTGTTCGAGCAGGCCGCAACGCCGGGCCCCGTAGGTGCGGGTTTCCTGCTGCAGCCCAGTGGTTTGCAGACGCTGTGGCAGATGCAGCTGATGCCGCAGGTGCTGGAGCACGGCGCGGTGGTGCGCCGCCTGTACGGCGAGACGCCTTGCGGGCGCGCGGTGATGGACATGACCTACGCCGGGCTGGACGCACGCCTATGTGGTGTGGGCATGCAGCGCGGGGCATTGTTCTCGCTGCTGGATGCGGCCTGGGATGCGGGCCCGTCGCTGCACGTGGATAGCCGCATCAGCGCCATCGACGACACGCTGCAGCGCGTACAGGACCAGCACGGGCATTGGCATGGACCGTTTGATCTGGTGATCGCCACTGATGGTTCGGGTTCCGGCCTGCGCGCGCAGGTGCAGGGCACCAAGCTGGATCGCGTTTACCCCTGGGGCGCGCTGTGGTGCCTGTTGCCGCGCGGTGATTGGCAGCATGGCGACGAGCTCCGCCAGCGCTATGTGGCCGCGCGCAAAATGATAGGTCTGTTGCCGGTGGGCAGCCGCCCCGGCGACAGCGAGCAGCGCCTGAGCTTCTTCTGGAGCCTGCCGCGCGATGGCTTCCAGGCCTGGGAGCGTGACGGACTGGAGCCGTGGCTGGATGAGATCGCCACGCTATGGCCGGAAGCGCGCGAGCGCCTGGCCGGGGTCAGCGTGCAGACGCAGCTGGCCCGCGCCAGCTACCGCGATGCGGTGATGGACCGCTGGTACCGCGGCCGCCTGGTGTTGGCCGGTGACGCGGCGCACTCGATGAGCCCGCAGCTGGGGCAGGGCGTCAACATGGCATTGATGGATGCGATGGCACTGCGCGATGCCTTGCGCGCGGAGCAGAGCATTGATGCCGCATTGGCGCGTTACCAGCACCAGCGCAAGGCGCATGTATGGCTGTACCAGTTCTGGAGCCGCTGGCTGACGCCGATCTTCCAATCCGATCACGATTGGATCGCCAATGGCCGGGACCTGCTGTTCAAGCCCATGGGGCGTATGCCTGGCGGGCGCGGGCATATGCTGCGTGTGCTCAGTGGCACCCAGCACGGCCTGTTTGGCAAGTTGGCGCTGCAGGATGAATTCATTGCAGCGCTGGCCGAGGTCGCGCAGAAGCGCTGAGCAGTGCGCGGGCAGCGCGCGCTTGCGGCAGAATCAAGGGCGGTCCTCCCCGAGTCGCCGCCATGCTGCCGCAGCCGCCTCCGTTTGAAACCCACGTCGTCGACAACCAGCCGCCGCCGTTCGCCGAGCGTGATCTGTGGCAGGACGATCTGGCCTTGCAGCAGTGTGTGCAACGCGAAGGCGCGCAAGCCTTCGCGGAGGCAGTGCAGCACTACGGGGTACTGGCCGGTGGCGAGCTGTACCGGATCGGCTTTGATGCCAACCGCCAGCGACCGCTGTTGCGTACCCACGATGCGCACGGCAACCGGATCGACACAGTTGATTTCCATCCTGCCTACCATCGGCTCATGGCCACGGCGAAAACCCGTGGCGTGGCCGGGTTGTCCTGGCGTTCGGCGCAGCCCGGCGCGCATGTGGCGCGCGCAGCGCTGAGCTATCTGCATCACCAGGCCGAAGCTGGCACCAGTTGCCCGCTGACCATGACCCATGCCGCCGTGCCGGTGCTGCGCCAGGAGCCTGCGCTGGCCGAATGGGCCAACAAGGCAGCAGCGCCGTTCTATGACGCGCGCGATCTGCCCATCGGTGACAAGCCGGGCATCACCGTCGGCATGGGCATGACCGAGAAGCAGGGCGGCTCCGATGTGCGCAGCAACACGACCATGGCGACACCGTTGGCGGGCGAGGGCGAGTACAGCCTGATTGGGCACAAATGGTTTTTCTCCGCGCCGATGTCCGATGGCTGGCTGGTGCTGGCGCAGGCACCTGGTGGATTGAGCTGCTTTTTGATGCCGCGGCGACTGGCCTGCGGGCGACGCAACAACTTCCATCTGATGCGCCTGAAGGACAAGCTCGGCGACTGGGCCAATGCCTCCAGCGAGGTGGAGTTCTGCGGCGCCTGGGCGCGCCGTGTTGGCGAAGAAGGACGCGGCGTGGCCACCATCATCGAGATGGTGATGCTGACCCGGCTGGATTGCATGCTGGGCTCGGCCGCGCAGATGCGCATGGCCTTGGCGCAGGCGCTGCATCATGCGCGGCACCGGCGCAGCTTTGGCAAGTTCCTGGTCGAGCATCCGTTGATGGCGAATGTGCTGAGTGATCTTGCAATCGAATCGGAGGCTGCGACTACCTTGGCGATGCGCGTGGCGCGCGCCGTCGATGGCGCGCCGCAGGATGCACATGAAGCTGCCTTCGCACGGATCGGCACGGCCATCGGCAAGTTCTGGATATGCAAGCGTGCAGCAGGCTTCGTCAACGAAGCGCAGGAATGCCTGGGCGGTGCTGGTTATGTGGAAGAGTCGATGTTGCCGCGGTTGTACCGGCAGGCGCCGCTGAACTCGATCTGGGAAGGCAGCGGTAACGTGCAGTGCCTGGATGTGCTGCGTGCCTTGCAGCGCGAGCCAGAAACGCGTGTGGCCTTGCTGGCCGAGCTGCAGCAGGTCGCGGGCCGCAACGATGGCTATGATCGCGCACTGTCGGCGGTATCGGGCCAGTTGCAAGGGGCCGAATTCGCCCAAGCCGATGCGCGCACGCTGGTCAGCGATATAGCGGTGTTGTTGCAGGCAGCGGCGTTGCTGCGCGCAGACAGCCCGCTGGCAGCGTTGTATGTGCAATCACGCCTGCCGCGTGCGGCCGGCGTCTACGGCGTGCTGCAGGCAACAGCGCCGTTTGCGGGCATTTTGACGCGCGCCTTGCCGCAGGCCTGATCAGCCGGCGCCATCCAATGCCGGGTCGAAACGCAGCACCTGGTTGCGGCCGCTGCGCTTGGCCCGGTACAGCGCGGCATCGGCCTTGCGCAGGAGAGTGAGGCCAGCCACGCCATCAACCGGATACGTCGCCACGCCCAGCGAGATGGTGATCGGCGGCAGCGTCTTGCCGGAGAACGGCACGCTCATCTGCGACAGGGCAAGACGCAGCTCCTCGGCCTGACGCAGGGCATTGCTGCTGTCCGACTCGGGCAGGATCACAGTGAACTCTTCGCCGCCATAACGGCATGCGATGTCCTCCCCGCGCAGGCGCGAGCCCAGCAGCTGGCCGATGGCGGCCAGCAAGGCATCGCCGCCGCCGTGACCGTGGGTATCGTTGAACTGCTTGAAGTGATCCACATCCAGCATGATGACCGACAGCGGGAAGTCGCGGCGACCGCAGCGGGCGATTTCCCGGGTCAGCGATTCCTCCAGATAGCGGCGGTTGTACAGGCCGGTCAGCGGGTCGCGGATCGATTGCAGGCGCAGTGACTCGCGCAGGCGCAGATTGCTCAACGCAAGCGACAGCTGCTCCACTGCTGATTCGGCGATGTTCAAGCGTGGCAGCGGGCCGGGGCCGGCACCGGAAAGAAATAGAAAACCAATCTGCGCACCTTGTGCCGACATCGGAATGCAGGCGGTGGCTACGGATTGGCCATGTTCTGGTCGGCTGATATGCGGGCAGCTGGCATCACGCAACAGGTCATCGATGACATGCGGTTGCCCACGCCGTATCGCCCAGCAATCGCTGGGTGGCAGAAATGCGCTGGTTTCCACCAGCGGCTTGCCCCAGCTGACGATGTTCTCGACGCGATCATTGGAGGCGCGCAGCAGATAGACCGAGCCGGCGACATTGGGCATCAATGCTTCCAGCGTACGCGCGCTGATCTCCAGGGCTTCCTCCGGGTTGGCACAGCTCTGCAGCAGGCCGGTATAGCGGCCCAGGGTCTGCAGGTCGGCGCTGGAGCGTTCGATCTGCTCCAGGTTGCCGGCCAGTTGTTGAGTAGCGCTGGCTGCGCGCTTCTCGGCGCGGCTGCGGCGGCGCAGCTCGGACAGCAGGATGCCGTAGACCGATGCGACCACAGCCAAGCCAAAGGGGATGCCGGCAAAGGCAAGCCCTAGTAGCAGGTCCGCACTGCGGCGTGAGCTGGCGGCGCGATCCACCAGCCGGTCGTGTTCTTCCTCGACCATGGTCCGCACCTGTTCGCGGATGGCGCTGGTGGTGCGGAATGCGCTCTGGTTGATTGCCGCACGTGCGGCGTCCAGGCCTTGGCCGTCATAGATATCCACGACATGCTGGATCTGCTGCAGGCGCCGGTTGACCAGCTCATTGAGCTTGATTGCATTGCGTGCCTGGTCGGGGTTGTCGGGGATCGACCTGGACAAGCTGCTCAACAAAAGTGGCAGCCGTTCCACGCTCACCTGGTAGTCAAGCAGATAGGCCTGGCTGCCGGTCAGCAGGTAACCGCGCTCGGCCGATTCGGCATCCAGCACCATCGACTGGATCTCATCAATCCGGCTGATGACTTCGTGGGTATGGGCGACCAGCCGTGCATCGGCGATGAACCTGCGCGCGCCGACGAATACACCGACGCCAATGGCGACGAACACCAGCGCCGAGAATATCAGCGCGAATTTACTACCTGTGTGTTTCCGCATTCCGCCCTTGACTGCATGATCGAGGTGATACGCACGTGCTGCCGCGCGCGTGATCACATGCCTGCCCGGATTGCGTGCATCCGGCCCCCTGTGGCATCACGCATCCAGCGCGAGCGTCACGCAGCGGCCATCGGCATGGCCGCTGCGTGACGAAGTCTATCAATGCTTGGCGGCGTCCGCTTTTTCTCGCGCTTGCTTGGCTGCATCGTGGGCGTGGTCGGCAACCTTCTGTGCCGCGTTCGCGGTAGCGGCGCTGGCATCGGCGGCGGCGTCCTTGGCTGCAACGGAGGCGTCGTCGGCAGCCTTGGTGGTGGCGTCGGCGGCTTTGTCCAGTGCCTGTTGTGATTCGGCGGCGGCACTACGGGTGGCAGCGGCAGCTTGGTTGGCGGCGTCGCGGGTCGCATCTGCGGCGGATTCGGCTGCGTTCTTGGCTGCGTCGGCGGCATGGTCTGCAGCAGCGGCTGCGTCCTGCTTGGCCTGCTCGGCGTTACGGTCATTGCAGCCAGCCAACGCCAGCACCAGGCCTGCGGTCAGTACGGGGACAAACAGCTTCATTGCACTCTCCTTAGTTGGACCAATGTGGTCACCCTAGAGGGCGGCGTATTCAGATCACGTCAAGACCAGATCACACGGGGGATGCGCTCAAGGAGCTCAGGGCCTTGGCATGGTCAGCGCGGTGATGGGTGGCTGCGCCGCCCGTATCCGCTCATCCCGGCTTGCAGGTAGCCGCAGGAGGCATGCTTGCGGATCAGCGTGTTGTGCTCAGTGCGTAGGGCAGTAGGGGCGGGTTGAGGCTTGTTTGCAGCAATCCGTGGCATTGCTGGAGCAAAGGCCGCCCATAAGAAAAGCCGCTGGCGAACCAGCGGCTTTTCAAGACCAGCTTGGAAGCAGAAGTTATTACTTCTTGGCTTCTTCAGCAGCGTCCTTGGCCTGTGCAGCAACGTCTTCAGCAGCCTTGGCAGCGTCGGTAGCGGTGGCAGCAGCAGCGTCGGTGGTGGCAGCAGCAGCGGCGCCAGCAGCCTGGCCAGCAGCGTCAGCAGCGGTGGCGGCGGTGTCGGCAGCAGCCTGGGCAGCGTCAGCGGTAGCAGCGCCAGCGGTGGCAGCAGCGTCAGCAGCGCCCTGGGCTTCGGTTGCAGCGGTGTCAGCGGCAGCGGCGGCGTCAGCAGCCTGCTCCTGCTTCGAGCAGGCGGTCAGGGCCAGACCCAGGGTCATTGCGATCAGCAGCTTGTTGATGCTCATTTGTGAATCCTCGTCGTGAAATTAGGCAACGCGCCATTGCGCGCCGGGAACATGATGACAAGCCCATTTTGACTGTCAAGCGGTCCCGCATTCAGGTTTGGAAATATCTGAAATTTTCCAATTAAATCAATTCAATGGCGATGGCAGTTGCTTCGCCGCCGCCGATGCAGAGCGACGCAACGCCACGCTTGAGGCCGCGTGTGCGCAAGGCGTTTACCAGCGTAACCACCAAGCGGGCGCCAGAAGCACCGATGGGATGGCCCAATGCGCAGGCACCACCATTGACGTTGATCTTGGCGTGTGGAATGCCCAGTTCACGAATCGGCGCCATCGCCACCACGGCGAACGCTTCGTTGATCTCGAACAGGTCGACGTCGGCGATGGCCCAGCCAGCCTTTTCAAGGACCTTGCTGATCGCTCCGATCGGTGCGGTGGTGAACCATTCCGGTTCCTGCGAGTGGGTGGCATGGGCGGCAATGCGGGCCAGCGGCTGCACGCCGCGTTTGGCAGCATCGTCGGCGGACAGCAGTACCAGCGCGGCGGCGCCGTCGGAAATGCTGGAAGAACTGGCGGCGGTGACGCTGCCATCCTTCTTGAAGGCCGGGCGCAGGGTCGGGATCTTGCTGATGTCCGACTTGCCCGGCTGTTCGTCCTGGTTGAACTCGACCTCGCCCTTGCGGGTGGCAACCTTCACCGCAACGATTTCGTCGTTGAACGCGCCATTGGCCTGGGCGGCCTGCGCGCGGGTCACCGATTCAATCGCGTAGGCGTCCTGCTCTTCACGGGTGAAGCCGAACTTGGCCACGGTGGCCTCGGCGAACACGCCCATGGACTGGCCGTCATAGGGATTGGTCAGGCCGTCCCATGCCATGTGGTCCACTGCCTGGAAGTTTCCGTAGCGGTTGCCGGTACGCGAGTTGGGCAGCATGTGCGGGGCGTTGGACATGGACTCCATGCCGCCGGCAACCACGATGCTGGCCGAGCCGGCCTTGATCAGGTCATGGCCGAGCATGATGGCTTTCATGCCGGAGCCGCAGACCTTGTTAAGCGTGGTGGCACCGGTGCTGGTCGGCAGGCCGGCGGCGAGCGCGGCCTGGCGGGCGGGCGCCTGACCAAGGTTGGCCGGCAGCACGCAGCCCATGATGACCTCGGACACGTCCGTGGCGGGGATGCCGGACTGCGCCATGGCGGCGCTGATGGCAGTGGCGCCCAGGGTCGGGGTGGGGACGCCGTTGAACTGGCCAAGGAAGGAGCCAATGGCGGTACGCTTGGCGGCGGCGATGACGATGTCAGACATGAGCAATCTCGGTTATACCTTGCGGCAATTATCGAACGCCTGCGGGATCTGGCACATTGGACCAACGGCACATCCCCACAGGCAGTGGATTGTCGTTGCAGTATAGAAGGTAGCCGGAGCGCTACCGGGATCAGGTAATACCTGAATTGGCAAATCATCCACAGGAAGGGGAGCAAGGGAATGAGTAGTGCAATGGTGAGCAGCAATCTGGTGCGCGGCGTGTTGGCCAGTTCATTGGCGCTGGCGTTGGCAGCCTGCGGCAGTGGTAGTGGGCCCAAATCCGATCCGCCGCCGGTGACCCCGCCGGTCACTCCGCCGCCGACCACACCTCCAGTTACCCCGCCGGTGACCCCGCAGCCTGCGTTTGATGCGCATCTGGCATTGACCAATACGCCGGCTGCGCAGGCCATGGGCCTGACCGGTGCGGGATATCGCATCGGCGTGATCGACTCCGGGGTGATGCGTAACCATCCGGCGCTGGCCGGGCGGGTGCTGGTCAACCGAAACTACGTCAGTTCGACCCAGAACAATCTGTCGGTGGACGATGTGGTTGGGCATGGCACCACCGTGGCGCAGTTGGCCGCTGGGGCACCCACTGGGCAATGGCCGGGCGGCATCGCGCCGGGCGCGCAGATACTGTCGGCGCGCATCATTGCCGACAAAGCACCAACCGATGATGGCTCCGGCAAGGGCAACGAGGTGACCGGCGCGCTGGGTATGGCCTCGATCCATGCGGACCTGATCCGCGATGGCATGCGCATCATGAATAATTCCTGGGGCGGCTTGTACTGGACCCGGCCGAACGTAACGGCGGAGATTGCCAACGAGTACCGTCCTTTCATCAACAACAACGATGGGCTGGTGGTGTTCGCCACCGGTAACGAATCAAAGTCCAATCCTTCCGACATGGCCGCGTTGCCGAGCAAGGCTGGCGACCCTGGCAGCTATCCGGCGGCCGACCTGGAGCGTGGCTGGTTGGCAGTTGCGGCCCTGGATACGGCCAAGCCGACGGCGTTGGCGTCCTATTCCAACGCCTGCGGCGTTGCCAAGAATTACTGTCTGGTGGCACCGGGTACCGCAGCGTTTGTTGGCCATAACAGCACGGCCAACAACCTGTCGTATTACTACGGCAGTGGCACCTCCTATGCGGCGCCCCTGGTATCGGGCGCGGCAGCGCTGGTGTGGCAGGCGTTCCCCTACTTCAACAATGACCTGGTCCGGCAGACCCTGCTGGGGACTGCGACCGACCTGGGTGAAGCCGGGCCGGATGCGGTGTTCGGCTATGGCCTGCTCAATGTCGGCAAGGCGGTGAAGGGGCCGGGCAAGGCTGATTGGGGGGATATCAAGGTCAATGTGAGTCAGCTCGGGCTCAATTCGGTATGGAGCAATCCGATCAGCGGTGCCGGCGGCCTGGTGAAATCCGGCAGCGGATCGTTGGGCTTGTCGGCTGCCAATACCTATGCCGGTGCCACCCGTATCCAGCAGGGCACGCTTGCGCTGCGTGACGGCGGCTCAATCCGTTCGAATGTCAGCATCGATGCGCAGTCCAATCCTTCGGCTGCGGCACTGCAGTTCATGGCGGGCACCACACGCGTGGTGGGCAACGTGGACAATGGTGCCAGCGTGATCGTGCTCAGCAATGAGGGCTCGGCAACGATCGAGGGCAACTATGTGCAGCGCCCGGGCGCACGCTTGATGGTTGCGCTCGGTTCCAATGCCTTGCAGGTCACAGGAACCGCGAGCCTGGATGGCGGGGTGATGGTCAGTGGCGCGGTCACCGGTTACGTGCCGCAGGACGGCCGGCGGCAGGACCTGTTGCATGCAGGTGGCGGTGTCAGCGGACAGTTTGCTACGCCGGCTACTGGTGGTACAGGCGTCACCCTGGTGGACGTCAAGTATGGCTATGACGCCAACAATGCCTGGCTGCAGCTGGATCGGGTAAGTGTCACTGCGATGGCAACTACGGCGAGCGTCGGCTTGCGCGCAATGTCGGCAGCGCAGCGGGTGGAGCAGGCGTTCGAACTGCTGGATACCGATGCCGGTCTGCAGGCCACGGCGTTCGGCTCGGCAGCGGCATCGGTGCAGGGCGTTGGCGGTGGCTTTGCCGGCTTGGCCCAGAGCCTGGAGAGTCTGTCCGGGCAAGCCCATGCCACCGCCACGGCGATGACTTTCGACAGCATCGACATGAGCCGGCGCGCCCTTTCCAGCCAGTTTGCCGAAGGCGGTACGCGGCCGGCGGCCAGTGGCGTGTGGATGCGCAACCTCGGTGGCGGTGGGCAGGGCGGTTATCTGGGCAGTGACTACAGCGTTGGCGGTTGGATGATGGGCGGCGAAACCGCGTTGTCAGGCAATGCCGTGCTGGGCTTCGCGTTCGGCGAAACCCGTGCCAATACCAGTGGCGGTCCAGCTCAGGATCGCGGCCGCGACCGCCAGACCCAGTCGCAGCTCTACGCTGGTTGGCAGCGCGGTGATGCCTATGTGCTGGGCCAGGCCGGGTTCGGCCAGTACCAGCGTGAGCTGGATCGCGGTTTGTTGCTGGGTTCCGAGCGCGCCGGGGTGCACGCGCGTTACAGCGGTAACTTCCTGTCCAGCAGCATCGAGACCGGTTATCGGCTCGGCCATGGCAAGGCGCAGCTGACACCGTATCTGGGCGCGGATTACACGCGTATCGAAGGTGGCGCGTTCAACGAGCAGGGCGGCTATGGCTTCGGCCTGCGCGCCGATGACTGGAGCAGCAGTCGCGTGCAGGCCTTGGCCGGCTTGCGCGGCCAGTACCTGTGGAAGCGGGTGGCATTCAATGGTTATGCCGAATGGCAGCAGGCATTGGGTGGCAATGGCCTGAGCCTGGATGCCAGCTTTGTCGGCGTGGACGCCTGGGCACCGATTGCCGGCTTGCAGCCGTCGCGTTCAGGCGGCTTGTTTGGCTTGTCGGTGGAGTCGTGGCTGGCCCGCAATACCCGCTTGTCGCTGGGCTATGACCAGCGCTTCGGCCCGCGTGGTGACAACCGGCAGGTATCCCTGCGTCTGCAGCAGGCGTTCTGATCTGGCAGCCGTTGTAGATGGATGAAAAGCAGAAGGCGGGCGAGATGATCGCCCGCCTTCTGTGTTTTTGCCGCCGGGCTTACTCGCCGCGCAAGCGGTTCATGCGCGGGGTTGCGCGGCCCATCGGCATCTTCAGCTTGCCGATCGCTTCCAGCCGGCTTTCGGCGATGCGGTCGGCCGCGCGCTGCGGCGACACGTCATCGCGCTCGGACTGGTCGAAGATCTTGCCGAGGTTGTGATAGATGCTGCGGATCAGGCGCATCGCGCGCTCACGGTTGTAGCCGTCGATCTCCAACGACACATTCATCACGCCACCGGCATTGACTGCATAGTCCGGTGCCCACAGCACGCCGCGTTTGTACAGCTCATCGCCCACGGCATGGCTGGCCAGCTGGTTGTTGGCGGTGCCGCAGATGACCTTGGCCTTGAGCCGCTCCAGCGTGCTCATGTCGATGGCGCCTTCCATCGCGCAGGGCGCGAACACGTCGGCGGCGACGTCGTAGATGGCATCGGGCTTGACCGCCTCGCAACCGTATTCAGCGACGGCCTTCTGCACCAGCACCGGGTCCAGGTCGGTGACGTAAAGCTTGGCGCCGCGCTCGCGCAGCAGCTTCACCAGTTCCATGCCGATATGGCCCAGACCCTGCACGGCGATGCTGAGTTTGCCGATTTCCTCGTGGCCGAACTTGCGCTTGACCGAGGCCATCAGCGCCTGCAATGCGCCATAAGCGGTAAACGGAGCCGGGTCGCCGGAGCCGCCATGGACCTGGTGCACGCCGGTGACGAAGCCGGTTTCCAGATAGATGTTTTCCATGTCGTTGACGTCGGTGCCGACGTCCTCGGCGGTGATGTAGCGGCCAGCCAGTGCCTCGACCTGACGGCCGAAGGCGCGGAACAGCACTTCACTTTTGGCGGTCTTGGGGTCGCCGATGATCACTGCCTTGCCGCCACCCACATTCAGCCCGGCCAGGGCGTTCTTGTAGGTCATGGTGCGGCTCAGGCGCAGGACGTCGCGCAGCGCGTCATCGGTGTTGGCGTAGGGGCGCATGCGCACACCGCCCAGGGCCGGCCCTAGGGTGGTGTTGTGGATGGCGATGATGGCTTTCAGGCCGGCATCGCGGTTCTGGCAGAACAGGACCTGCTCATGGCCGGAGGTCTCGAGGGTGTCGAACAACATGCAGGCTCCGATGGCGTGTTTGCCACAACGTCAGTGATCGTGTGGCCAAATGGCTGGCCGGAAAACAAAAAATGCGACTTCGTCGGGGCAATGACGGGTCGCGGATGCGCCATTCTAATCCATTCCCGCTAGGGGAGTGTTCAGGCTGGGCTACCCGCGTTGGCACCTCACTTTGCCGGAAACGGTGGCCAGTGGAGCTATCGATAGCGCAAACCGGCAAAAGGTCACGCTGCGCTGCAACCTGACCTGCGGGGGCAGCGGTTCTATGATCGGTTGCAATAGAAACCGGATGTTGCACGGCCCATGAGTACCCCCGCCTCCCAGCTCCCGCAAGCGCAGCCTGAAACCACCCCGCTGCGCTTCGTCACCGCCGCCAGCCTGTTCGATGGCCACGATGCGGCGATCAACATCATGCGCCGCCTTATCCAGGCGCAGGGCGCGGAGGTGATCCACCTCGGCCACAACCGCAGTGTGGAGGATGTAGTGCGCGCGGCATTGCAGGAGGACGCTGATGCCATCGCGCTGTCGTCCTACCAGGGCGGGCACGTGGAGTACTTCAAATACATGGTCGACATGCTGCGCGAACGCGGCGCGGGCCATATCAAGGTATTCGGCGGTGGTGGCGGCACCATCACCCCGGAGGAAATCCGTGAGCTGCAGGCCTATGGCGTGGAGCGTATCTACCACCCCAACGACGGCATGAAGATGGGGCTGGTGGAGATGATCGAGGATGTGGTGGCGCGTGCTGGCAAGGCCCGCGAAGCTGCTGCCCGTGAAGTGCACGCACAGGCACCTTCGATCGAGGATGAGATCGGCATTGGTCGGGTGCTCTCGCAGCTGGAGGACGGCAATCACGGTGAGGCCGAGCTCGGCTCACTGCGCAAGCAGTGGCAGCTGGCTGCCGGCAAGACGCCGGTGATCGGCATTACCGGCACCGGTGGCGCCGGCAAGTCCTCGGTCACCGACGAACTGCTCAACCGCTTCCTGGCGAGTTTCCCGCAGATGCGCATCGCGGTGATTTCAGTCGACCCTACCCGTCGCCGCACTGGCGGTGCATTGCTGGGTGACCGCATCCGCATGAATTCGCTGCGTTCCAAACGCGTCTACATGCGTTCGATGGCGACCCGTCGCCAGCATGCAGCGATCAATACCGTGCTGCGCGATTGCATTGGCTTCCTGAAGTCGCTGCACTTCGATCTGGTGATCGTCGAGACCGCCGGCATCGGCCAGAGTGATTCGGAGATCGTCGATCTGGTCGACTTCCCGATGTACGTGATGACCAGTGACTTCGGCGCACCCAGCCAGCTGGAAAAGATCGACATGCTCGATTACGCCGAGCTGGTGGTGCTGAACAAGTTCGACAAGCGCGGTGCCGAAGACGCGCTGCGCGATGTACGCAAACAATGGAAGCGCAACCGCGTCGCCTTCACCATGAAGGACGAGGACGTGCCGGTATACCCGACCATTGCCAGCCAGTTCAATGATCCGGGCATCAGCTGGATGTTCGCCAACCTGTGCCGTCTGCTGCGCGAGAGGGCCAAGGCAGACGCTGGCCTGCAGCCGCAGATCGACACCACTCTGAAGGAACCGCGTGCCACGGTGCTGATCCCGGGCAGTCGCGTGCGCTACCTGGCCGAGATTGCCGAGCAGGGCCGCGGCATCAATGCCCGCATCGAATCGCAGGCAGAAGTGGCCGAGCGTGCACAGAGCCTTTGGCAGGCGCTGAAGGAGCTGGGGGATGCAGCGCAGCCGGGTGCCTTGGACCTGTACGCAGGTGATGCGCTCACCGATGCAGGCGTCGACAACAGCATCCGCACCCTGCGTCAGCGTTACAACGACGCGGTGCAGTCGCTGGATTCGGAGGCCCTGCGCCTGCTGCGTGAGTGGCCGGCACGGCTGAAGTCGATCACCGATCCGGTCAACGAGTACCAGGTGCGCGGCAAGACCATCCGCGTCGAGAACTACCGCGAATCGCTCAGCCACCAGCAGATCCCCAAGATCGCCGCGCCCACTTACCGCAGCTGGGGCGAGCTGCTGGTGTTCCTGCAGAAGGAAAACCTGCCGGGTTCCTACCCGTATACGGGTGGCGTCTACCCGTATCGCCG
The DNA here is from genome assembly GCF_056759935.1 of Stenotrophomonas sp. STEN035. Lineage (NCBI taxonomy): Bacteria > Pseudomonadati > Pseudomonadota > Gammaproteobacteria > Lysobacterales > Lysobacteraceae > Stenotrophomonas > Stenotrophomonas sp. STEN035. The sequence continues at coordinate 75,264 of NZ_JBRRDY010000013.1, read as the reverse complement.
CAGCGGCGAGGATCCGATCCGCATGTTTGCCGGTGAAGGCACGCCCGAGCGTACCAACCGTCGCTTCCACTACCTGAGCGTTGGCCAGCCGGCTGCGCGTCTGTCCACTGCCTTCGACAGCGTCACCCTGTATGGCGAAGACCCTGCACCGCGCCCGGACATCTACGGCAAGATCGGTAATTCCGGCGTCAACATCCCAACGCTGGACGACATGAAGAAGCTGTACTCCGGCTTCGACCTGTGTGCGCCGACCACCTCGGTGTCGATGACCATCAATGGTCCGGCACCGATGATCCTGGCGATGTTCATGAACACTGCCATCGACCAGCAGATCGAGAAGTACCTGCAGGAAGACCCCGCGCGCTGGGCCGAAGCGGAGCAGAAGATTGCGAAGATCTTCGAAGGCCGCAGCCGCCCGCAGTATCACGGTGAATTGCCGCCGACCAATAGTGGCCTCGGCTTGGCCCTGCTTGGCGTTACCGGCGATCAACTGGTGGACGCCGACACCTATGCGCGGATCAAGGCAGAAACGCTGTCCACCGTGCGCGGCACGGTGCAGGCCGACATTCTCAAGGAAGACCAGGCGCAGAACACCTGCATCTTCTCCACCGAGTTTGCGTTGCGGATGATGGGTGATATCCAGCAGTACTTCGTTGACCATAAGGTGCGCAATTTCTACTCGGTGTCGATCTCCGGCTATCACATCGCGGAGGCCGGCGCGAACCCGATCAGCCAGCTGGCCTTCACCCTGTCCAATGGTTTCACCATCGTCGAGTACTACCTGGCGCGTGGGATGAAGATCGATGACTTCGCGCCCAACCTGTCGTTCTTCTTCTCCAACGGCATGGACCCGGAGTACACGGTGATCGGCCGTGTGGCTCGCCGCATCTGGGCGCGTGCAATGCGTGAGCGCTACGGCGCCAACGAGCGCAGCCAGATGATGAAGTACCACATCCAGACCTCGGGTCGCTCGCTGCACGCGCAGGAAATCCAGTTCAACGATATCCGCACCACGCTGCAGGCGCTGTACGCGCTGTTCGACAACTGCAACAGCCTGCACACCAACGCCTATGACGAGGCAATCACCACGCCGACCGAGGAGAGCGTGCGCCGCGCGGTGGCGATCCAGATGATCATCAACAAGGAGCTGGGGCTGAATTTCTGCGAGAACCCGTGGCAGGGCAGCTTCATCGTCGACAAGCTCACCGATATCGTCGAGGAGGCGGTGTACAAGGAATTCGAGGCGATCAGCGAGCGTGGCGGTGTGCTTGGCGCGATGGACACCATGTACCAGCGCGGCAAGATCCAGGAAGAGTCGCTGTACTACGAGCACAAGAAGCACGACGGCAGTCTGCCGCTGGTCGGCGTCAACATGTTCCTGCCCAAGGAACACGCCGGCGAAGTGGCGACCGAGATCGAACTGATCCGTTCGACCGAGGAAGAGAAGGGCCAGCAGATCGAGAACGTGCATACCTGGCAGCGCAATCGCAACGCCTTGGCACCGGCGGGCGAGACCTCGCATGCGCATGAGGTCGAAGGCGCAGTGGCGGATGGCGAAGTGCACGACGGTCACGGCCTGGGCTACCTGCAGAAGACCGCACGCGACCGCCGTAACGTGTTCGAAGCGCTGATCGAAGCGGTGAAGACGCACAGTCTCGGCCAGATCAGCCACGCCCTGTACGACGTGGGCGGTGAGTACCGCCGCAATATGTAAGGTAGTGCCGAGCCATGCTCGGCAGGGGCCTTCCAAGCGAACCCCAACCTGTAGCGCCGAGCCATGCTCGGCAGTGGCGTTCCAAGCGAACCCCAACCTGTAGCGCCGAGCCATGCTCGGCAGTGGCGTTCCAAGCGAACCCCAACCTGTAGTGCCGAGCCATGCTCGGTAGAGGCCTCACTGGTACAGCCCCAGCCGAGCATGGCTCGGCTCTACAGGTGTTGCTGCGCGCTGTTACCCTTGGGCGACATCCCCGCAACAGGCAGCAACATGGATCGACGTCGTTTTATCGGTGGCACAGCACTGGCGGCGGCCTTGCCGCTTATCGGCATGCAAGGCGCGATGGCTGCCACGCGCGGGCAGCTGCTGGCAGCGGGCCTCAACAAGGGCGATACGGTCGGCCTGGTCAGTCCGTCCTCAGCCAGCAGCGAGCGGCTCAGCCTGCAGCTGGCGCGTGAGGCGATGGAAGCGTTGGGTTTTGTGGTCAAGACCGGCGCGCACTACGCCGCGCGCCATGGCCATCTGGCCGGCACCGATGCCGAGCGTGCCGGTGACCTCAATGCCATGTTCGGTGACAAGCAGGTCAAAGCCATCATCTGTGTGCGCGGCGGCTCCGGTGCAGCACGACTATTGCCGCTGCTCGACTACGACCGGATCCGCGCCAATCCAAAGGTGCTGCTCGGCTATTCGGACATCACCGCGCTGCATTGCGCGATCCAGGCCAAGACCGGCCTGGTGACCTTCCACGGCCAGATCGGTGCAGGCAGCTGGAACCGCTTCAACGTCGATCAGTTCGACCGGCTGTTTTTCCAGCGCGAGCTGCTGCAGTACCAGAACCGCAGCGAAAATGATGACGAACTGGTACCGCGCGAGAACCGCACGCTGACCATCCGTGGCGGCAAGGCGCAAGGCGAATTGATCGGCGGCAACCTGACCGTGCTCACCGCGCTGGCCGGCTCGCCTTATCTGCCGGATTTCGCCGGCAAGATCCTGTTCCTGGAGGACGTCGCCGAAGCACCGTATCGCATCGACCGCATGTTCAGCACCTTGAAACTGATGGGGGCACTGGACAAGATCGCCGGTTTCATCTTCGGTGAGTGCACCGATTGTTCGCCGGGCGACGGCTACGGTTCCTTGACCCTGGACCAGATCTTCGACGACTACATCCTGCCGTTGAAGATCCCCGCCTACCGCGGCGCGATGATTGGCCACATCAAGGAGCAGTTCATCGTGCCGGTCGGCGGCAAGGTCGAGATGGATGCCGACGTCGGAACCTTCCGTCTGCTGGCGCCAGTGCTGAGCAGGGCGTGATGTGCGCGACGACGTTGCGCGGTGCGTTCACGTCGTCATTGCGCTGGGCTTACTCTTCTTCGTCGCCCTGCGTATCCTCGTCTTCATCTTCATCCTCGGGCGACAGCCACCAGGCATGACCGTCCTCGCGCAGCGGCTGCGGACACTCGCGGGTTTCGATCGCGTCCAGGTGACGGCCGCTGCCGCCGGCGACCCAATCCTTCAACAGCTTCTCGACGGATAGCCGGCTCTGTGCCGCAACGCCGAGGTTGCGCTCACGCTGCCACGCCGTGTCTTCATCCGGCTTCGTGGCATGGCTGTGCGGCGCGCCGTAACTGCAACGCAGGCAGTAGTGGCGGATGCTGCGGGTCCAATCCTCGGCATAGCCGATGCCGGGTGCGCTGGCGCGTAGCAATGCGTCGATGTCGTCGGCGCTGTCCGCGCGCACGAACACCACGAAGGTCTGGAACTCGGACGGCTGCAGTCGCTCCAGTTCGTTGAACACATGCACCTCGCGCTCGCCATCGAAGCGTGCGCCGGTGGGGGCGCCGTCATGCAGCACGATGTCACCGAAGCGGTGGCCGCTTTCCGGCAGTGGCACGTTGAGGATGCGTGCGCGCACCGGGTCGATACGGCGCATGAACACCGTCTCGCCGGTGCTCCAGGGATTCAAACGCACCACGGCGACGCCGAAGTCTCCATCGATGGGGCCGTCACCCTCGGGCAGGGTGATATTGCAGGCGGCCCATAGCTCGCGCACTGTCGTCCATTGGCCAAGGCCGGTCGCCGCAATGGCGGCGTTCCAGTGATGGGCCTGGCTGAACTCTTCCGCCAGTTCAATCGCACGCAGGTTGTCGCGTAGCGAGCCGGTCCACTCCATCTGGTACTTCAGCGCCAGCCCGCGCATGTAGTGATAGAACGGGTTGTCTGGGTGGTGTTGCAGCAGCAGGTCGAAGTTCTGCGTGGCGCTTTGCAGTTCGCCTTCGTCAACTGCGGCGTAAGCATTGTTGTGGACGCTTTCAAGATCGGGCTGTTCGATTGTCATTGCGCGCGGAAAGATTGGGGGATGGAGGATGATCGCATGCGGACTGTGTCTCCGAGTCGGACATACAGCCATGTGATCGATATACCGAATGGTTGTCAGCGCGGGCTGGGCGCGGTCCGCCGTTTTGTAGAGCTACTCGTTAACATGCCAATAACAGGATTCTTGCCAGCATTGGCGCCGAAGCGTGGTCATGTGGCGTTGTCTGGATGCACCGCGCACAGTGAAACCCCGTCTTTGGTTTTCTGGAGCAGCGCAATGAGCAGCAGAAGCATGCGGTACACAACATCGGCAGCAGTGTTGGCCCTGACGGTGGCGTTGGCAGGCTGCGGGAAGCAGTCGACAGCCGATGGCCCCGCAGCGACGGCTCCGACGGTAGCGACGCCAGCAACGGATGATCTCCCGCAAACCGCCAAACAGGTGCTCAAGGTTGAGGTGTTCAACCCGGGCGACAGCGGCATCTTCGCGGTGTCTTCCGAACTGCTCACGGGTGCGACTGACGCGGTACTGGTCGATGCGCAGTTCTCCACCGCTGATGCGGCCAAACTGGTCGAGATGATCAAGGCATCGGGCAAGAAGCTGACCACGATTTACGTCAGCCATGGTGATCCGGACTACTACTTCGGCCTGGAGACGCTGCACGCCGCATTCCCCGATGCACAGATCCTGGCTACCCCGCAGACCATCGCGCACATCCAGGCCAGCAAGGATGAGAAGCTGAAGATATGGGGGCCGCAGCTGGGCGCGAATGCGCCCAGGCAGTTGCTGGTGCCTTCACCCTTGCAGGGCAACAGCCTGCAGTTGGAGGGGCAGGAGTTACAGGTGATCGGCCTGGACGGAGCGAGCCCGCAGCGCACGGCTTTGTGGGTGCCGTCGATCAAGGCGGTGATGGGCGGGGTGCTGGTGGACGCCGGCTCGCATGTGTTCATGGCCGATACGCAGACGCCGCAGTCGCATCAGGATTGGCTGGCCGCGCTGCAGCAGATCAAGGACCTGGCGCCGGCGCGGGTGATTCCCGGTCACTATGCGGAAGGTGCACCACAGGATCTGGCGGCCGTGGAGTTCACCGCCAACTACATTCGCGCCTTCGATGAGGAAGCTGCGAAGGCCAAGGACTCGAACGCGTTGATTGCAGCAATGAAGCAGCACTACCCGGGCCTGCAGGGCGAAGCATCGTTGGAGCTCAGTGCCAAGGTTGCCAAGGGCGAAATGCCCTGGAAGTAGTCGCGCAGTGCAGAATGGGCGTCATATCAATCGTCAAGGAGGATCATTGTGAAAAATCGCTTTCTTGCTGTTCTCTTCATCAGCGTCCTGGTTACAGGTATCGCCTACGCCAAGGAACCCATTCGCGTGGATGCGTCTTCGGATGCTGCAGCTGAATCCAGCTGGAAAAGAATGACGGAATCGGCCACTCCTGCAAAAAGGCAGAAGCTGATGGTGGCCATGGTTCAGATCAATCTGGCCGGTGTGAACTCGGCATACGACCTGGTGGCTAATCCCGAGTTGCAGAGCTTTGGCATCGCCAGGGTAAAAGACAAGGTTGCCAACCTGAATGCTGACGAGATCATTGAGTTGGGAAATCGCACTCCCGGCGTCCAGGTTCAGGTCCAGTCGGTCCAATAAGGCCTGGTGACGTATTCAAGCAGAACCGATCCCGTAGATGGACCTGGTTCTGGGGAAGGCACGCTTGCTGCAAGTCATATTTCTGTCCCGGCCGGATGGCAGCTGGGATGTGGCGTGGTCTTCTTTGCCTTGGGCGCGCTGTCTTCCGCAAGGGAAGCGCCACCTGGATCAGGAAATTGGGTTGGAGGCGCGATCCGCAGCGGAGTTGGCAAGGCGTTTCTTCGCCTTCGCTGCATACATGGCGGCATCGGCGTGGCGCAGCAGCGCATCGGCGTCGGCACCATCGGCGGGGAAGCAGGCCACGCCGACGCTGGCGTCGATCTGCGGGGTATCGCTGCCAAGGCTCTGCAGCAGGGCCAGCCGCGCACGCAGGGCTGTGGCGATATTCAGGGCATCGCTGGGGCTGGCGCAGGCTGGCAGCACGGCGACGAATTCGTCGCCGCCAACACGGGCAATCAGGTCGTTCTGGCGCAGGCCGTCGCGCAACTGGCGGGCGGCATCGCGCAGGAGGCGATCGCCGGCTTCGTGCCCATAGCGGTCGTTGGCGGCCTTGAAACCGTCCAGGTCGATGTAGAGCAGTGCCAGCCCGCTGCCATCGCGTCCCGCGCGTTCCAGTGCCGCTTCCAGCTCGCGGCGCAGGTGGTAACGGTTGGGCAGGCCGGTCAATGCGTCGTGGCTGGCCAGGTGCTCCAACTGTCGTTCGATGCCACGCAGGGCGGTTACCTCATGGCCGACGCCGATGCGGATGCCGTATTCCGGCAGCCATTTGGCCGACCATTGGATGTCGACCACGCTGCCATCCTTGCGGATGTAGCGGTTGCGGAAGTTGGAGCGTGGCCGGCCAGCCATCACGTCCAGTGCCGACTGCTCGGTGGCGGCGCGGTCCTCCGGATGCACCAGATCCATGATCTGCCGGCCTTTGGCCTCGGCGGGGGTGTAACCGAAGATGGTCTCGAAAGCGGCATTGACCATCAGCAGCTCGCCATCGGGGGCAACCATGCATACCGCGTCGGGCAGCAGATCCAGGACTTCTCCGAGCAGGGGCAACTTGAAGGGCATGTGGAAACACAACAAATACGAAGGCTGGGATTATGCCGTGTCCAGATTACCGCGTATGTCGGGGCTTAGCCCACGCAGGCGGGCGGCTGGCCGCTGCGCTACCAAGGGGCTGAAGGTGGCCGACGCAGGGTCCGGGATTGAGGAGTTAGCAGCCGGTTCGCGATAGTTGGGAAGGTGTACGGATACTTGCCCGCGGGCACCCGCATCAGCGGGCTCCCTGGCTGGTCCAGCTGTGAAAATATCAGGGATTACCGCTAGTTGGCCGTCGCTGTCGGGCATTATTGAGGCACCTCAGATAGATCCTGAAGCAACGGTTTTGCTACCCTGTGCTTCTTTGGGTTCTGGGGTCGCCCCCCACGGTTATTTCCATGGTGTGGTTGCGTGTGGCTCTGATTCTCCCGTTGATCGTGATCAATACGCTGGCCCATTGCCTGCCGTTGTTCGTGGTCGCGCTGTTCAAGGCGGTGCTGCCGCTGGAGTCGGTGCGCCGGGCCTGCAATCCGCTGCTGACCGGTCTGGCCGAAAGCTGGATCGCAGTGAACAGCGCCATGATCCATGCATTCACCGCCACCCGGGTTACGGTCAGTGGTACCGAGGGCTTGGAGCGCGACGGGCACTACCTGGTGCTGGCTAATCACCAGAGCTGGGTGGACATCCTGGTGCTGCAGAAAGTGTTCAACCGGCGCATCCCGCTGCTGCGTTTCTTCCTGAAGCGCTCGCTGTTCTGGGTGCCGGTGCTGGGCCTGGCCTGGTGGGCCTTGGATTTCCCGTTCATGGGTCGCTATAACCGCAAGCAGATCGCCAAGAACCCGGAGCTGGGTCGGCGCGACATGGAAGTGACCCGCAAGGCCTGCGAGAAATTCGCCAGCATTCCGGTATCGGTGATGAACTTCGTTGAAGGCACCCGTTTCACGGCTGCCAAGCACGCATCGCAGAGCTCCCCGTTCAAGCATCTGCTCAAGCCCAAGTCCGGCGGCGTGGCCTTTGTACTCGATGCAATGGGCAAGGGTCTGTATGCCTTGCTCGATGTGACAATCGTCTATCCCAAGGGCATCCCCTCGATGATGGATCTGATGGCCAATCGCTTGCCGGAAGTGAAGGTGCTGGTACGCAAGCTGCCCATCCCTGCCGAATTCATCGGCCGCAACTACCAGGAAGATCGCAACTTCCGCGCCCAGTTCCAGCAATGGATGAATGGCTTGTGGTTGCAGAAGGACGCGGACATCGCGCGCCTGCTCGAAAACAAGGGCTGATTGATCCCGGGCGGTTTTGCAGAAGTTGCTCGGTTTTGTAGGAGCGGCGTAAGCCGCGAAGCTGACACTGCTGAAGTACAGGCATTCAAGCAGGCTTGGGATGCGCCAGCTTCGCGGCTTACGCCGCTCCTACGGTGTAAAGTGCGCGCCAACATCCGTATTGAAGAGACCTGCGCATGAGCATTGATGCCGCTTTCTATCCCATTGGTACCCCCGGCCAGGCCTGGGGTGCGCCGGAGCGCGCGCAATGGCTGGCCCAGCAGCATGTGCAGCGCAGCTATGCCAAAGAAGTGCTGGTTAAGATCGACGCGTTGCGCGAGCGCTTTGAGGTGACGCAGTACGGCGAGCTGGACTATCCGTCGGGCCGCTATCCGCTGTTTGCGATCCGCAGCCAGAACTGGGACGAGGCGTTGCCGGTGATGTTGGTCACCGGTGGCGTGCATGGCTATGAAACCAGTGGCGTGCAGGGCGCGCTGCAGTTCGTCGATCAGCATGCGCAGCGCTACGCCGGCCGATGCAACCTGCTGGTTGCGCCTTGCGTCAGTCCGTGGGGCTATGAGCGCATCCAGCGTTGGAATGCGCTGGCACTGGACCCGAACCGCTCCTTCGTGGACAAGAGCCCGGCGCAGGAATCGGCCGCGCTGATGGCGCTGGTTGCTCCCATGCTGGGCAATGTGGTGATGCATATCGACCTGCACGAAACCACCGATACCGACGAAACCGAGTTCCGTCCAGCGCTGGCCGCGCGCGACGGCAAACCGTTCGAACCGGGCGAGATCCCTGACGGCTTCTATCTGGTGGACGACACCGAGAATCGCCAACCGCAGTTCCAGCAGGCGGTGAATGCCGAAGTGGCCAAGGTGACCCATCTGGCCCCGGCTGACGAGCGCGGCGAGATCATTGGATCGACGGTAGTGGCTGAAGGCGTCATCGAATACCCGCTCAAGGCCCTGGGCCTGTGCGCCAGTGTCAGCGGTGCGCGCTATACGACCACCACCGAGGTCTATCCGGACAGCGCCAAGGCGACCCCGCAGCAGTGCAACGACGCCCAGGTTGCGGCGGTTATCGGTGCCTTGGATTACGCGCTGGTGCATCGCTGAGGTTTTGGAACCGCAGGTTTGATGAAAGCCCATCCGGCGCAAACGGGTGGGCTTTTCATTTTTCCTTCGCCACCGACCAAAGGAACTGACCCGGAGCAACCGCACCCGGGAAGCACGTAGTGCAATAGCCCCAACCGGCCAGCGCGCATCGTTGCGACCGATGCATGCCGGTGGCGCCCATGATCTTTCACATCGCCACCCAGCCACGTATGGAACATGGCGGACATGAAAACCTCGTCTCTGCTGCTTGCAGTGCTCGCCTTGGCCAGTTATCAGGCCCATGCCGAAGACCCGCCGGAGTTCGACCGACCGGGTATTGGCTTCTCCACCAGTACGGTAGGCAAGGGCGTGTTTGTCTGGGAACAGGGCCTGCCCGATGCCAGCCGTGATCGTAGTGATGGGCTTACCACCACTACATGGACCATGGACACGCTGTTGCGCTTTGGCGTCGCCGATGCGCTGGAACTGCAACTGGGCGCGGACAGTTGGAGCGGGCTACGTGTACGCGGTGACGGCGTTCGGGTGCAGGACAGCGGTGGCGGTGACGGCAGCGTGGCACTCAAGTGGGCACCACCACTGGCCAACGAGGAACTGTCAGTGGCATTCAAAGCAGAGGCCAGCCTGCCTTGGGGCAGGGCGCCGCTGGGTGATGCGGGGCACGATTACGACTTGGGCATGACGGTGGCATGGGCGCTGCCGCGCGACAGCAGCCTGGCGTTCTACATCGACCGGCAATGGGGCGATGGCGGCAGAGGCTGGTTGCTTTCGCCCAGTTACGGGTTTGCCTTGCGGCCGCAGCTGTCGGCCTATGTCGAAGCCGGCTATGGCACCGGCGCGCAGTACATGCGTGCGGCAGGTGCCGGTGTGACCTGGATGGTGAGTCCGCACGTGCAGCTGGATGCATCCTTCCTGCGCGGGCTGGATGCCGACACCACCGATTGGCAAGGCGGCGTCGGCGTATCGATGTATTTCGATTGAGAACGCGGTTCAGCGATTGACCGCAGGGCCGTACACGCCGCTGTAGCCGGCTGCGCAATTGCTGGTGCAGTCGCTGGTGAGCATGTTGCGAACGATCAGCCCAGCATTGTTCTTCGAGCGGAAATGGCCGACGCCGCTGCTGGTGTCACCTCCGCCGAAGTTGTAAGGGCTGCCGTCGCTCCAATCCCAGTCGAAGCTGTAAGCGCTGCTGCCTGCGCCGATGTCGACTTGCGCGTAGACATTGGTGGCGCTGTTGAACAGTGCGCCATCGGCGCAGCCGGCGCTGTAGCTGGTGGTGAAGCAATGCACCTGGTCACGCGAGCCGGCGGTGATGGTGTAGAAGCGGATGCCGGTGTACGTGGCAGGGAAAGTGCGCAGGCTGCCGCTGCCACTGCCGGTCCAGCGGTTGTAGCCGTAGTAGGCAACGCCGGTGCTCGGGTACAGGCCGAAGGTGTAGTAGTTGTACGGGAAGACATAGGCCTCGGCGTTGCAGGTGGGCGCCAGGGTCGATTGATAACCGGTGCTGCGGCAGGTCTGCAGGCCGCGTAATCCGCCAGCGATGTTGATGAAGCGGCGCACGCTGCTCTGGTTGGCGTTGTACTTGATCGAGGCCAGGGCCATGGTCGAACCCAATGAGTGGGTGACGATGTCGACCTGGCTTTTACCCGTGTAGGCCTTGACCTTGTCGATGAAGGTCTTGAGCGTCTGATAGGTGGCCGGTGCGTGGTAGTTGTACTGCGGCGCGGCGCGCTCGCTGGCGCTGAGGTAGGTGATGCCGAACAGTTCGCAGTCGTTATAGCCGGCAGCCTTCAGTTCGGCATAGATCGAGCGCGGCGGGGTGCTGTAGCCGGCCACCGCGCCGGCTGGCATGTCGAAGCTGATGGCGCTGTCGCCGTTACCGGGAATGAATATCACCGGGGTTTTGGTCGCGGTGCAGCTGCCACCGCCAAAGCCGCCTTGGCCGACACCGGGATTGAACCCGCCAGCGTATTGGTTGGCAGCGCCGGTGCAGGTGTAGCCGTTGTTGCTACCGCACTCCAGGGCCTTGGCGCTGGTTGGTGCCAGCATCAACATGGCGCCGGCCAGCGGCGCGGCCAAGGCGCTGAGCAGCCAGGAAGAAACGACGGGGACAGATCGTGTATTCGACATCTGGCTGCTCCGGTAGGTGTGCGTTGCTATCAACGCAGCATCCGCCCGTGCCGCCGCCGCAGGCAGTGTCCTTTAGGGAAACTTGCAGTGCAGCACGGGCTCGGGGCTATTTGCGTTTGCGTATCAAACTGGTCGACGCCTGCAGGATGGCGCGGGTCAGCAAGGCCATGGTTTTGACCTCGCCCTTCCAGTGCTGCCAGTACAGCGGCACGTCCTCCCAGGCACGCGCTTTGACGTAGACCAGGCGGCCACTTTCAAGGTGCCGGCGCACCAGCGGCAACGGATTCATGGTCCAGCCCAGTCCGCCCAGGTTGGCATGGACGAAAGCCCGGGTGGAGGGAATCCACCAGGTTGGCGCGTTGTGCGCCTGCTCCACACCGGCCAGGCGCCGGGCGTAGCGGGCCTGCATATCGTCCTTGCGGTTGAACACCAACACCGGTGCCTGCGCCAGCGCCTGTGCGGTCACGCCTTTGGCGAAGTGACGGGCGTGGAACTCGGGGGTACAGGTGGCGGCGTAGCGGATGCTGCCCAGCGCATGGATCTGGCAGCCCTGCACCGGCTCGGACAAGGTGGTGACCGCGCCCATCACCGCGCCCTGGCGCAGCAGGGCAACGGTGTGGTCCTGGTCTTCGGTATGCAGGTCCAGGGTGGTTGAGGTGCTCTGCGAGAACGCCTGCACGGCCTCGGGGAACCAGGTCTCCATGCTGTCGTGATTGACCGCCACCGGGATGCTGGCTCGAGGCAGCTCGGCGTCGCTGAGGCCGATTCGCTCGAAGGCGTCGCGCTCCAGCAGGGCGGTCTGCTCGGCCAGCTGTACCAGCACCTGGCCCTCCAGTGTGGCCTCGGTAGGGATGGTGCGCTTGATCAGCAGTTTGCCGACCCTGTCCTCCAGCGCCTTGATCCGTTGCGATACCGCCGAGGCGGTGACGTTCAGCGATAGCGCCGCGCGCTCGAAGCTGCCTTCGCGGATGACGGCGGCCAGCGCCCGCAATTGGGCATGATCGATGCGCATATTAAGCTCTGCTAATGATGGTTAACGAAGTTTAGCTCTACTTTTCCTTGCTGCATTGCGACAATTGCCGCGTCCGGACGTAACCGGTGGGTTTTCCCGCTACGTCCTTCCCCCCCAGTAACAAGGTTTTTCCTCATGTTTTCGGTTATTTCCGCCCAAGCTGCCGGCAGTGCCTGGCTCAGTGGTGCCGGTATCGGTATCGGTCTGTTCGCCATCGTCGGCGCGCAGAGTGCGTTCATCCTGCGGCAGGGCATCATGCGCCAGCACGTGATTCCGATCATTGCCACCTGCTTCGCCATCGACGCGGTGTTCATCATGGCCAGCGTGGCTGGCCTGCGCCAGCTGACCGCACAGTTGCCGTGGCTGACCACCGTGCTGCTGTGGGGCGGTGTTGCCTTCCTGACCTGGTATGCGGCGCAGTCGGCGCGGCGTGCAGTGGTGGGCGGCGGCGGCATGAACCTGGACGACAACGGCGAGCAGTCGCTGCGCACGGCGCTGATGGCCGCAGCTGGTTTTTCGATCATCAACCCGCATTTCTGGCTGGACATGATGGTGATTGGTTCCATCGCCGACAACTTCGGTGAGTCGCGCATGGCCTTCGCCATCGGCGTGGTCACCGCCAGTGGCGTGTGGCTGACGGTGCAGGGCCTGGGCGCACGGATGCTGGCGCCGTTGTTCACCAAACCGTCCACCTGGCGGATTCTGGATGGCACCATCGCGGTGATTCTGAGCGTGCTGGCCTTGACCCTGGCGATCCGTGGGGTCAACTGAGGTCAGGTTTCTTCCGGACAGGTTGGGCGTGCCCGGGTGATACCCGGGCTACGGGCCCGCATGCGTTCGCGGTTACGTGGCCGGGTTCCAGCGTGCCGGCCACTGGAGGATGAAGTCCTCCACCTTTGCCAACGGCATTGGTCGTCCAAATACATAGCCCTGGCCCTCGGCACAGTGCTCTTCCTTCAGCTGGTCCAGTTGCGCCTGGGTTTCGACACCTTCGATGGTGGTGCTGATGCCCAGTTTTTCGCACAGGTGTGATACCGCGCCGATGATGGCGCTGCCCTGGCTTTGTTCACCCAGGTCGCGGACGAACGACTTGTCGATCTTGACCTTGTCGAACGGGAACGCACGCAGGTAGCCGAGCGAGGAGTAGCCGGTGCCGAAGTCGTCCATCACGATCGATATGCCGGCCATCTTGAGCCGCAGCAGCTGTGCCGATGCCGCCTCGATGTTGGTGATCAGTGCATTCTCGGTGATCTCCAGTTCCAGCCTTGCCGGTGCAAGCCCGGTTGCCGCCAAGACCTGTTCGATGCTTTCTGCCAGATTGGGCTGGGCCAGCTGTGATACCGACAGGTTCACCGCAATCTTCATCCGTTCCGGCCACAGGCTTGCGTCCTGCGCGGCCTGCCGCAGTACCCATGCGCCCAGCGGCAGCATCATCCCGATATCTTCGGCCAAGGTCAGGAACTCACTGGGTTCGAGCAGGCCGCGCTGCGGGTGATTCCAGCGCAGCAGTGCTTCAAAGCCGGCGACCTGGCGCAGGCGCAGATCCACCAATGGCTGGTAGTGCAGCTCAAATTGCTGCAGTTGCAGGGCGGCACGCAACTCGGTCTCCAGCTGCCGACGACGTTGCATGCGGGTGTCCATCTCCGTCTCGAAGAAACGGTAGCAACCGCGGCCCTCGTCCTTGGCCCGGTACAGCGCCAGATCGGCATTGCGCATCAAGGTGTCGGCGGCGTTGGCCTGGCTGTCGATGAGGACGATGCCGACGCTGGTGGTGATGGCGAACTGGTGGTTCTCCAGTTCGATGCTGCGGCTCAGCTCCTCCACCAACCGTGCAGCCAAGGACAATGCTGCTTCGGGCGCGCGGCTCTCGGGTGCCATCAGGATGGCGAATTCGTCGCCACCCAGTCGTGCGACCAGGTCATTGCCGCGTACACAGCCGAGGATGCGCTGTGCGACTTCCTGCAGCAGCCGGTCGCCGGTGGGATGGCCGAGGCTGTCATTGACCTCCTTGAAACGGTCCAGGTCGAGCAGCAGCAGGGCACTGTGGTGGCCGCGGCGTGCGGCGATCAGGGCCTGGTCGAGTTTCTCGAACAACATGTTGCGATTTGGCAGCGAGGTGAGCGGATCGTGCTGTGCCAGGTAGGCAATGCGCGCCTGTGCCTGACGCCGCGCGTCCACGTCCTCCAGCACGCCGGCCCAACTGCTCAGGCTGTGGCCGATGCGGGCGCCGCGTGCGCGCAACCAGCGCCACTTGCCATACAGGTCAAGCACGCGGAACTCCACGTCAAGGGAGGCGGCGTTGGTGGCGGTGAAACTCTGCTCCAATGCGATCTCTATCTGTGGCAGGTCGTCTTCGTTGACCCGTCGCAGCCAACCCTTGCCGAGCGCATGGTCATCGGGTTGCCCGGTCAACTCGCGCCAACCGGTGGCCGAGAGCACCGTTCCATTGCGGTCAGATTGCCAAAGCACCAGTGCGCCGGCTTCGGCGACGGCGCGGTAACGCTGCTCACTGGCTTTGAGGTCACGGGCCAGGTCGCGCGCTTCATCGGCGCTCTTCTTCAATGCATCGACGGTGCCGCTGAGGCTGCTCTGCAGGCTGCGAACTTCGCGGATGCGGGAGGGTTGCGGGTCGGGCAGGGCGGCGACATTGTCTGCGATGCTGTGACTGCGCTGGGCCAAGGCCCGGATTGGCAGCAGGATGCTGCGGGCGATGGCGTTGGCCCAGAGCAGGGCGATCAGCGCGGCGACGATGCCGCCGAAAATAATCCCCAGCAGCGGCTGTTGCCAACGTGCCTGGAAGCTCTGTTGTGGTTCTCCAACCACCAAGGTCCAGCCCGGCGCGGCCTGCAGCCTGTGGAAGGCGAAGATCACCGGGGTGCCTTCCTTGCTGTTGGCGTCGATCAACCCCTGTTGGCCGCCGCTGCGTTGCAGGGCCTCCCAGTCGGGCACCCGCTTGCCGATGTAGTGCTCCGGCGACAGTGATCGCGCTGCAATGACCCCGTTGTTGTCGACTACCGCAGCCAGCAGCTGTTGGTCGCTGCCGCTACCCATGATGCTGGCTATCAGGCGGTTGGAGGGTTGCACCATGGTCAAGACGCGGTCGTCACCGGCACCGCTGAAGGGCAAGGCGATGGCGACTTCCGGGGTATTGGTGCTGGGGTTGGTGAACAGGTCCGAGACCTGCGCCCTGCCTTCGCGGCGTGCGTTGTACAGCAACCCTGACGGCAATGTCCGGGCTTGTTCACTGTCGTCCTGGATCAGCCGGATGTCAGGATTCTCGCGTGCCCATGCTCGCAGCTCAGGGGCGGTTTCCTGCAGCTTCGGTGCCAGCAATGACAACAAGCGTAGCTGGTTGACGTTGTCCTCGATGCCTTGGTCCACCCCGCGGGCCAGGGCGGTGGCGGTTTCCTGCAGGCGTTGCTCGGAGCTGTGGCGGTAGTCGCGGGCGGCGTTCCAGACGGCGAAGGCGCCAATCACCAGCAATGGCAGCAGAGTGGCAAGGATCAGCAGGTGCAGACGGGAATGCAGGCCACGGGTGCGCGCCAAGGTGTGCTGCGCTGCCGATGGGGTAGTTGCCAAGCCTCAGTCTCCGGTTGCCGTTGCGCGGTTAGCAGCCAAACCCGAGTAGCTGCCGCGGGCGGTGTGGCGCTGTTATGGCACGAACCCGGTACGGTTGGAAGCAGGGGGAGGGCCGGGGGCTGATCCCCACTGTCCGATCCTGGCCGTGCAGGGCAAGTGTAGGCAGTCGCAATGTATGCGTGATTGTGGTCACGCTATCGCATCGAGCTGACTACAAGGACCCTCGCATCGTCCGCGAAAGCCTCAAATAGCGCAGATGGAGTCTTACGCCAAGCGAGATCGACGCCGCTGTCATTGGCGCTTTTGACTCAACATCCATTCCCACATCGCGGGGTTGCGATAGGTGGCATCCCAGGCGTTGTGGTGGACGTCCGGGTACTCGGTGTAGCGGAAACCTGCCCCCAACTGCTGGCTGGCAGCAGCGATTGCGCGATCATCGGTAGTCGGCACCAGCGCATCGAGGGCGCCGTGGAATATCCAGGTGGGTACATCGCGCAGGCGGCTGACGGCGCTCTGATAGGGATCGGGAGCGTCGGCCACCTGGTCAACCATCAGTCCGGGGCGGTCGGCACGTGGCGCCCTCAGCGCGCCGCAGATCGGCACCAAAGCGGCGAATTGGCCGGGTCGGGTCAGGGCCAGTTCCCAGCTGCCATAGCCACCCATCGAGATGCCGGTCAGATAGATGCGTTGTGGATCGGCGGCGAACTCCTTGCTGGCCGCGTCTAGAACCGCCAACGCCATGCGTGCGTTGCGGCCACGCCATTCTTCACCCTCAGGCACCTGTGGGAACACCACCAGTGCCGGGAAGCTGTCCATGTTCTGGGTGAGCCAGGGACCAATCCCGGCCAAGGTAGGTTTGAGCCCGTCATCGCCGCGCTCACCGGAGCCGTGCAGGAACAGCACCAGTGGCCGCGCGCCAGGCGAGGTGGCGGTAGTGGCGGGCACAAACACCTGATAACGGAACTGGCGGCCTTCGAAAGCGAGCTGTCGTGCGACGAACTGGCCCTTGGCGGGTGCTGTGCTGGCACTTGAAGGCAGGCTGCTGCAACCCAACAGCAGGCCAAACAGGCAAAGCGATATCAGGACGCGACCCATTGCGACTGGCTCCATGGCAGATGCCACTAGCCTAGCGTGATTGTGCGTATGCCAGAATGTTTCTGGACATGCCGCCGGCCGCGGCTATTGGGAATTTTGCATGAAAAAGCTGGTTGCTATTGCATTGCTGAGCTTGCTGGCGGCATGCAGCCAGGGCCTGAAGGGCACCTGGAGCGACGACATGGGAATGGTGAGTTACACCTTTGACTCCGATGGCGCGGTGGCGGTCAAAATGCTGGGCAAGGTGCAGTCCACCCGCTATAGCCGAGAGGGCAGCACGCTGAAGGTTGCGGTGCCAGGGGCCGAAGCTGAGTCGGTGGAATTCACCGTCAACGAAGATGGCTCCCTGCAAGGCCCGATGGGCGTGCGTCTGCACAAGCAGAAGAAGTGAACGCGCTCCGCGGCGTTGTTGAAACATCGCTGCGGTACAGCTGCGTTGTTTCGCCGCGTCACCTCAGGCCGTGCCGGGCAGCTGCCATCTCCGCGCCTGCAAGAAGATCAGCGCCATACGTAGAGATAGCGCGCCACCACCTGCGAGCCGGCGGCGCGGTTCTTCGCCCAACCTTCGGTGTAGACATTGCCGATGAAACGGTGCGGCCCGCCGCGCCACTGCACGCCAGGGCCGATGCCGAACAGGCGCTCCTTGGAATTGGCCTGTGCGAGCCCATTGATGCGATCGGCGCTGGTCTGCTGCAGGTGATACATGGCCAGCCCCAGGCGCCAGTGCTCGTTCAATGCATGGGACGCGCTGAGGTTGTAGTGCAGCGCCTGCCCGGTTTGAATCCTGTGCACGCGCTCGCCGAAGGCCGCGTGCAGACGCGTCTCTGGATCATTGCTGTTGCCGCTCCACAGATACATGAAGCGACCGCTGATCTCCCAGGCATCACTGCCGCGCCAGGTAAAAGCGTAGTAGGGATTGAAGCTGTAGTAATCAGTGCCTGGATTGACCTTGGCATCGCGGTCGTAGTCGCCAATCGGTAGCGACACCGCCAATGCCAGGCGCGAGTCCAGGCGCTGGCCGAACAGACGCTTGTCGCGCCATTGCACGTAGCCGCCAATGCTGGGGTTGCTGATGCCGCTACCGCTGATATATGCGGGGCCCACGTTCAGATCAAGGTCGAGCAAGGGCACGATGACTTCGGTTCCAAGATTGCCGCCAAACGCTTGCGCGGGGCTGGTATAGGCGTAGTGCAGGCGAGCAATCCACAGTGCGCGATCGTAGTTGATTGGCCGTTTGTCACCTTGCGCGTCATAGTTGCGACTGGCATCGAAGCGGCTGTTGCTGGTCTGGAACATATGGCCAACCCCACCACCCCCGTCCTCAAAGCTGGTTGCGCCAATATTCACGCCGGGCAGGGCAAGATCCAGCGCGTGAGCAGGCGCCACTGTTGTGGCCACCAGCGCTGACAAAAGATGGAAACGGATACGTTGGTGCATGACTCGTGCTCCTTGCGATAAGTGCGCATGCGGATCTTCGTTGGGGCTATCTGTCTGGGGCTTGGCTGCGACGCGCCGGATGGCTGATTCAAATTTCGATGTCGCGCGCCTGCAGGGGCTGCGGTGATCTACCCGCTGCATTGCCGCGTTCACGCAGCCAAAGCACCCAACCACAGATAAAAATGATCATCTGGGTGCCGATCAGTACAGCGAAGCCTGCGCTCAAACTGGCAAGCTGTGACGCGCCGCTAACGGACATGAGCATCATTACCTTGCCCATCGCCAAAGGCATGAAGGCTGAGACCAGGGCGCCGGTGCCGTTGGTTATGCTCATGGCGCTGGCGACGTTCTGCGGCTGCGAGTAGTACTGCACGGTGCTGGGCAGTGGCGGTGTCTGGATGCCGCAGAACACACCGGCAACAACCAGCCACAGGACGGCCATGTATTTGTCGCTCACATTGAGGGCAGCCAGCACGGCGACGGCAACGCCAATACTACCTACCACGAAGATCAGCGGTACCTGCCGACGCGGAATGCGGTCGATGATGAAGCCGCTGATCAGGACGCCGATGATCATCGCGTACTGTGGCAGCGAACCCAGCCAACCCATTTCGCGCAAGGCAAAGCCACGAGCCTCCTTGAGATAGGTTGGCAGCCAGCTGACGCTGCCCCATAGATACGCTAGATAGGCGGCGGTCAACACGGTGATCATCAGCAGATAGCGTGTCTGCAGCGCACCGCTGAATATCTCGCGCACCTGCGCGACCATCGCGCCGACCGAGGCGGGACGCTGCTGGTAAACCGCCAGCTTTGGCATGTGGATATAGGCAAGTACCAGCGGTAGTCCGATCAGCAGGTTGATCAGGCCCAGCACGTGGAAGGAGCCTTGCCAGTCGAGGCTGGCGATCAGACTGCTGATCAGTGGCATGCCGATAGCCAGGCCAAGGCCCGTGCCCATGTTGACCAGCGAGTTGGGCTTGCCGTTCTCGTGGCCTTCAAAATAGGCCTTGATGTAGGACGAGGCCAAGCCGAACAAGGGGCCTTCGGAGACGCCGAGCAATACCCTTGAAACCAACAGCATGGCGTAGCTGTCGAAAGCTGGCGAGATGATGGTGACGCTTCCCCATAGGATCAAGCCAAGTATCAAGCTGCGCCTTACCCCGAGCAGCGCGGCGCAGAACGGTGTCAGCACAAAGGCTGACAAGCCATAGCCAACCATGAAGGCAGTACTCAGCGCAGCCTGGCTGGCCCGGTCTTCGGCAGTCATGCCAAAGTGCTGCAGGAAATGCGCATCGGTAACCATCAATGCGATGTTCATGCGGTCGATGAAAGAAATGGCAACGATCACCAACAAGGTGATCACGCCAAACCAGCGTGCGCTACGAGGTTGCATCACACTTCTCCTTTGCGTTGATTGCAGATGCGGCACGGCGGCAGAGCAGCGGGGGCTGTCGCGTTGTTGGAAAAAACCAGGGAGTTCAGGCGCGCCGCCGTAGCGACTGCAACGCTGCGTTGACCACGTTGGGGCGGCAGTCGTGCGTTGCCTTGGTGACACTGGAACATCCTTGTTCCGGCAGCGCCTGCGGGCAGCACGCCAGTTGCGGTGGCGTGCTGTAATGCCGGGAGCGCCTTCAGCGAAAATCGGTGCTGCGGGGGGCGTTCAGTACAGCTTTTTCTGCGGTGGACCAGCGAAGTGCAACGGCCCGATCGCATCCATGTTTACCTCCACCAACGCTGGACCGGGATGTGCAACCGCCGCCTGCAGCACGGCATCGAAGTTCCTGGCGTCATCCAGCTTCCAGGCCGGCATGCCCATCGCGCCGGCCAGCGCATGGAAGTCCGGTGCGTGCAACTGGTTGTAGTACTGGCGGTCACCGAAATACTTCTGCTGGATACCGCGCATCACCCCGTAGCCACCGTCGTTCATTACCAGGAACACCATGTCCAGCTGCTCCTGCACCGCGGTGGCCAGTTCGCCGATATTGAGCATCAGGCCACCATCACCGATCAGTGCCAGCACCTTGCGCTGCGGATTGGCGATGGCGCAGCCAATGGCGGTAGGCAGGGCCAGGCCGATCGCACCGGCCAACGAATGGATGTTCTGCAGTGGCTGCTGGAAGTTGAGCAGGCGGCTGCCCCAGGTGCTGCCGGACATGGTGATATCGCGGACGAAGATGCCGTCGTCGGGCAGCGCACTGCGGACTGCGTCCGACAGCACTGCATAGGGACCGAGCTGCTCACGTAGTGCGTACTCGGCGGCAATGGTTGCCGAGCAGACGTCGCGGTCGCGCAGCGGGTCGCGCTTGGGCGTGCCCTGCAGGGCGTTGGCCAGCTGGCTCAGTATCAGTGCGCAATCGCCCAGCACGAACGCATCCATCGGATAGCTGCGATTGCAGGCTGCAGGGTCGATATCGATCTGCACGCGCTGGGCGGTGAGGGGCAGGCTGTAGGTGGCGGTTTCGTTGCTGCGCAGGCGTGAGCCGGCCACGATCAATAGATCGCTTTCGGCCAGCAGCCGGGCGACTTCGGTGGCGTTGTGGAACGCGCGCAGGCTACGTGGGTGGCTATCCGGCAGAATGCCGCGGCCGTGCGTACTTGAGACGACTGGTATGCCGAGGTCGGCCAGACGCAGCACCGCGTCCGTTGCGCCGATGGCGCCGCCACCCACCCACAGCATGGGCCGTTGCGCGTGCTGCAGGCGGTCGGCCAAGGCTGCCGCCGCCGCACCATCGAATGTGAGCGGGGGAACTGGCAGGCGTTGGATCGCACATGGCAATTCGATCCTGGCGGCCTGCACGTCGATGGGGATTTCGATGCTGACCGGACCAGCTGGCGCGCGCATCGCCTCCTGGATGGCTCGCTGGGTGATGGCCACCGCCTGTTCCGGATGCAGAATGCGGAATGCAGCTTTGGAGCAACCACGCAGCAGGCTCATCTGATCTCGGGTTTCGTGGATGAAGCTGGCATCCCGGTCCAGGTACTCACGTTCCACCTGGCCGGTGATATGCAGTAGTGGTGTGCCTGCATTGAGCGCTTCCATCAATGCCCCAGCGGCGTTGCCGGCACCGGCGCCGGTACTGGTCAGTGCCACACCCAGCCCGCTGTGGCGGCCATGCCCGTCGGCCATCGCCGCGGCGCCGGCTTCGCCGCGCGCAGCGACGAAGCGGATCTTGCCGCGACGACCGATGGCGTCGGCTACCGGCAGATTGTGGATGGAGATGACGCCGTACACGGCGCTCACCTCATGTGCTTCCAGTACTCGCACGATGGCTTCGGCGACGGTCACACGCTCATCCGTGCGTGGATGTGCTGTCGCCGGCTGTGCCGGATTCTGTACGGAAGGCTTGATCTGCTCGATTGTCGTGGCTTCGCTGTTCATTGGCTCCATCCCATTGGGCTAGCTTCCAGCCCCAGATAAATGCTCTTCTGTTGCATGTATGCGAGCAGGCCTTGGCGGCCCTTCTCGCGGCCCAGTCCGCTCTCCTTGAAACCGCCGAATGGCGTGGAGATGGAGAACTTCTTGTAGGTGTTGACCCACACCGTGCCTACTTCCAGGCGTGCGGCCAGGCGCAGAGCGCGGCGGTAATCGCCGGTCCAGATGCCTGCGGCAAGACCGTAGATGCTGTCGTTGGCTTGCGCGACCAGCGCGTCCTCGTCGTCGAAGGGCAGGGCGACAAGAACTGGCCCGAATATCTCCTCGCGGCAGGCGCGCGCCTGTGGCGGCAGATCTTCGATCAACGTTGGCAGGTAGTAGCTGCCTGCAGCCAGAGCCTCATCAGTGGGGGCGCTGCCGCCGAAGCGCAGGCGGCCACCTTCGGCCAGCGCTGATTCGACATAGCTGGCTACGCTGTCGCGATGGGCGTGGTTGATCAGCGGGCCGATATGGATGCCGTCCTGCTCGGGATGGCCGACGCGCAGAGCACAGGCCACCTGTTGCAGGCGTTGAATGAAAGCATCGTAGCAGGCACGGTGTACAAACAATCGCGAACCAGCGATGCAGGCCTGCCCCGCGGAACTGTAGATGCCGTAGGCCACGCCTTGCACGGCCAGTTCGATGTCGGCGTCGTCCAGCACGATGGTGGGCGATTTTCCGCCCAGCTCAAGCGAGGTTGGGATCAGCTTGTCGGCAGCGACGTGCGCCAGGTGGCGGCCGGTAGTGGTACCGCCGGTAAAGGAAATCTTGCGCACCAGTGGGTGCCGCGCGATGGCTTCGCCGATGATTGAGCCGCGCCCGGGCAGAATGCTGAGCAAGCCGGGCGGTAGACCGGCCTGTTCAAACAGTCTGGCCAACGCCAGTGCTGCCAACGGTGTTGCTTCGGCGGGTTTGAGTACTACTGCATTGCCGGCGGCCAAGGCTGGTGCGATCTTCTGCATCTCGCTGGCGATGGGCGAGTTCCACGGGGTAATCGCGCCAACCACACCGATGGGCTCGTAGCTGCTGAAGGTCATGAAATCCGGGCTGCGCGGTGCGGGCAGTTCGCCATCCATGGTTTCGCAGACGGCACCGAAGTAGCGCGCGGTTGCAGCTGCGCTGTCCACCAGCGCGCGGCTTTCGCTCAAGGGCTTGCCGTTGTCGCGGGTCTGCAGCTGAGCCAGCGGTTCGCGATGTGCATCTATCAGATCGGCGACGCGGTACAGAACCGCAGCGCGCTGGTGCGCGGGCAGATTGCGCCATGCGGGGTCACGCCAGGCGCGATCCGCTGCAGTGACTGCTAGTTCCACATCGTTCAGGTCGGCCGCATGCAATTCTGCAGTTACGCTCTGGTCAGCAGGAAACAGCGAGTACATCAAGGCGCCGCCGCCTTTGCGCCACTGTCCACCAACGGCAATATCGCTTTCAATCAACGCTAGGCTGGTCATGCCACCGGCTCCAACAATTGCCGGCAGGCACGTACAGCACTGAGCGCGGCCAGCATCGAGGTTTTGGGGTTGCTGGGCAGGGGGTGCGCAGCAAGCTCGATGGTCATTTCTCCGAACGCGCCGCGCGCATGGATACGATGGGTGTTGCGGCGGGTATGTGGATCCACCATCAACACAACGCGGGTAGCGTCCAGGCCCATGCCGTTGAGGGCGATGGTGGCGGCGACGTTTGCATTGGCCGGGAATGCACGGGCTGCCTCACCGGCAGTGCCCTCGAAGAACGCGGTCGTCTCGGCCACTGTATCGAGATCGATCATCTGCTCGGCCGCCGAGCCGCGCCAGCTGTCCGGACTCTTGCGCGAAATGTAGATCACTTCATCCAGGCCGGCCTCACGCGCCGCGGCAAGCCCGTCCATGCCCGCCACGGCACCGGAGAGAAGCTGCAATGTCGCGCCGCCTTGGTTGGCGGCATGTTGCAGTTGCCGGTACAGCGCGGCATCGGCCAGCGCGCCGACTGAGACCACGGCCAGTCGCCAGCCGCGTCGCAGTGCTGGAACGCCATGCTCGGACAAAGCTGCATGACCGGCGCACTCCAACACCAGATCCGGTGTTGCATCGAGTTGGGTGATGTCGCTTAGTAGTGCGATGCCCCACGCAGCGAAGTCAGTAGCCAGCGCAGCGTGAAATTCCTTGGGCACGATCACCCAGCTGACCTGCACGCCATCGGGCAGGCGTGCGACGACTTCACGCGCCATGGCGCCGTAGCCGATCAGCAGAATGCGTCTATTGCAGGTGCGGGTCATTGCGGCGGAGCTCCTTCAATTCCAGATGTGATATCGGGCAACGTGGAAGTACGATGCGGCCACGCTGCCGGTGAGCGCGGTGCGGGGTTGGGCGCTTTCAGAGCTGGCGGTTGAAGCCACCAGACACATCAATGCAACTGCCGGTGGTGTACGAGGCCAGCGGCGAAGCAAGAAAGAGCAGGGCGCGCGCTGGCTCGTGCGGGCGCCCCATGCGCCCCATCGGAATGCCTCGTCGGGCGGCGACGCGAGCGGTCCAGTCGTTCCAGTCCTGGTCGGTATCACTGCGCTGTTCAAAGCGCCGCCGCCACTGCCCGGATTCGACCATCCCAAGCAGGATGGAGTTGACCCGGATGCCCTTGCTGATCAGTTCCTGGGCCAGCGAATGGGTCAGGTTGAGCAGGGCGGCGCGCGCTGCGGAGGTGGCGATCATATGCGGCTCGGGCTGCAGTGCAAGCAGCGAGTTGACGCAGGTGACAGAGGCGCAGTCACTGACCTCCAACAGCGGCAGAAAGGCCTGCAGGGGATGCAGCACACCAAATAGCTTGAGCCTGGTTTCGTCGAGCCAGTCCTGCTCGGTGGTGTCGGCCAGCGATGCCACACGGCCTTGGCCGGCGTTGTTGATCAACATGTCTGCACCGCCGAAGCGGGTAAGGACGAGCGCGGCGAATTCGTCCATCTCGGTGCGGTCGAGCACATCGCAGGCATGGCTGAACATTTGTGCGTCAGGAAACTCTTGACGCAGCGCATGTTCGGCCTGTTTCAGACGCGTCGCATCGCGGCCGCAGAACGCAACGCGTGCGCTGTGCGAGAGCAGCAGGCGTACTGTTTCAAGGCCAATGCCGGAGGAGCCTCCGGTGACTACGGCTATGCGTTCCTGCACTTCAAATTTCATGGCGTTCCTTTCGCGGTGTGCAGGTTACGAGCTGCGTCCAGCACGCTCTTGGCAAAGGATGCGGGCGCGTCGAGGTAGCTGGCGTGCCCAGCACCTGGCAGCAATCGCAGTGGTGCTTGGATCCGCAGTGCCAGCGCACTGACATCCGCCGGTGGGGTGATGGTGTCAAGATCACCGCTGACGACGCGGGTAGGGCCGTGCCACTTTGGCAGGTAGCGCCAGATGTCATCGCTGGCCAGCATCGCGCAGGCTTGTTCAAAGCCGGTCGGGCGCAGTCGTCGCATGGCGGCCTGCACGGCCTGCAGTGCTTCGCTGGAAGGATGCGGGCGCAGCAGGGCATGCGCGCGCTGCTGAGCGTACTGCTCCGGACCCAAGGTGGTGAGACGCTGCGCCCGCTCGGTGCGGGCCCGCTCGCGTTCGGCTGCAGCAGCGCGTGCATAGCCTTGCGCCGGGTCGGCGAGCAGCAGCAGGTGAACATGTTGCGGATAGGCCGCTGCATAGGCGGCGGCCATCATCGCGCCAAGCGAATGCCCAACCAGCACGAACCGCTGCAGTCCGAGCGCGCTTGCCAATCCATGCAGGGCATTGGCATAGTGGCTTGCACTGGGCTGTGCCTCGGCCAGCGCGTCGCTGTCACCGTAGCCGGGCGCGTCCCAGGCGATGACTCTCACCCGTTGCATAAGCAGCGTTGACAGCAACTCCCAGGAACCCGCACCTGAGCCGATGCCGTGCAACAGCACCACCGCCGGCCCGCTGCCGCATTCGCGATAGGCGATCTTGCGCCCGGCGACGATATGGAAGCGCTCTGACCAGTTGGATGGGAGGAGCGGCGGTGCGGTGCAAGCGGCTGTGGTTGTCACGGGTGCCGGCCTCAGTTGCGCTTGATCTTGGATAGCGGGTGATCCGCCGGGTAGGTCGGAGTGCGTGGTTTTGCCGAGCCCAGCATCACGCACATCAGGGCTTCCTCCTGGCCATGATTGAACAGGCCCCGGTAGATGCCGGGCGGGATCGAGATCAGATCGCGTTCGCCCAGTTCGGTTTCGAAGCGCTCTCCGTTTTCCTCCAGGGTCAGCAGAATCTTGCCGCGCAGAATGAAGAACACTTCCTCCACATCGTCATGCAGATGCAGGGGACCCTCGCATTGGGCAGGAAGCACCATGGTGGAAAAGGTGAAGCCCTCGGCGGGGACAGTGTTGTTGTCCACGCCTACGCCGGTGGCGCCGGTGCCCATGTAGCGCATCTGTGCGCGCCGATACTTGGGGTCGAAATCGGCTTGGAATTTCAGCGCATCCCAGTCATAGCTCCGGCTCTGATAACGGGCAATGCGCGACTGCATGCGCTCATCGAGGCTGGGTGGGATGCTGGGTGCGTGCACTGCGGCGTGTTGCTCACTCATTGTTGACCTCCAGGTCATTCAACAAACGGGGCCGGCGTTGCTGCCGGCGGGAACATGCATGCAATCTGCCGGCCATCACTGCCGGGTAC
Source organism: Stenotrophomonas sp. STEN035 (assembly GCF_056759935.1). NCBI lineage: Bacteria > Pseudomonadati > Pseudomonadota > Gammaproteobacteria > Lysobacterales > Lysobacteraceae > Stenotrophomonas > Stenotrophomonas sp. STEN035. The sequence goes on along the minus strand of NZ_JBRRDY010000013.1, from coordinate 48,893 downwards.
AGCCTTCCGTGCCCGCTCCATGGCGGACAATTGCGGTCCTGCACAGGCGCTCGCGCGGGTGCTAGCGCAAGCTCATCAAGTCGAAGCAGGGATCGGCCAGCGCGGCAGGATCAAGCTGCCGAGCCGCCGCCATCCAGCGCCTTCCAAGTTTGATTGCGCGCGCATCACCGAATGCCACCATGTGCTGCAGGCGCGCTTGCTGGTCGAGTTGGAAAAAGATGTCGCGCCCGTCTTCCGCTGCGCGATGCACGCGTTGGTTGTGCTCTGAATGCAGGCCTAGAATCTGGATGTTGACACCGTGCTGGTCGGACCACAGCCAAGGTACGTCCTTATAGTCGACCTCCAGGCCAAGCATGCCGCGCGCCGAGGCCATGCCCTGATTCTGCGCATTGGCCCAGGACTGCACGCATAGCCCGTGGACCGGATGTTGGGCAACGTCGCCGGCGGCGTAGATGGCTGGGTCGCTGGTACGTCCGCTACCGTCGACGACGATGCCCTGGCCCAGCTGCAAACCGGCGGCCTGCGCAAGCTCGGTATTGAGCTGGGCACCGGCGCCAACCAGCACTGTGTCATACAGCGCATCATCGGCGCCGCTGCTTATCAGGACACCATCTTTGGCCTGCGCCAAGCCCAGCTCGCCGCAATCCATGCGAAGTTGGATGCCTCGCTCCTGATGCATTGAACCCAGCCTGGCGGCTACGTCGGCGCCAATGCTGCGGCCACAGAGGCTCGGGCCGCGCTCGTAGACCACGACGTCAACGCCTTGGCTGCGTGCAAGTGCTGCCACTTCCAAGCCAATCCAGCCGCCACCAACCACCGCCAGACGACGACAGTTGGCCAGTCGCTGTCGCAGAGTGAGCGCATCATCAACGTTGCGCAGCAGGAGTACGCCTTCGATCTGCGTCCAAGCCGGATCTGGCAATCGCGGGCGGCTTCCGGTGGCGATCAGAAGTCGGTCGTAGACCAGGGTTGCACCGTCATCCAACGTCACTTGTCGTCGCTGCCGGTCGATGGCGCAGGCGCGTCGTGGTCGCTGCCAGTCGATGTTGAGCGCCGCCACCACGTCCGCCGGAAACAGACACAGGTGGTCGGGTTCGCGGGCACCGCTGAGTACTTCTTTGGACAGTGGTGGGCGCTCGTAGAAGTCATGCGCCTCATCGGCGACTACGCACAAGGCGTGGTCATAGCCAAGCTCGCGCAGGGTCTTTGCTGCCCAGCCAGCGGCCTGGCCGCCACCGATGATGACGATGTTGCGCACGCTGGTCATGCTGTTGGCACCTGCTGCTCGCGCAGTTGACGGCGGGTGCTGGCGTCAATGCCACCTTCCACCGCCCACTCGGTGAATGATTCCACGGAGTGCTCCAGCTCGCGGGGCTTCCATGCTTCGGTGAGGTGGTCCTCGTTGGTATAGAACTCAAACGCGCCACCGGCAGGGCTGCGCACATACCAGAAGTACGCGGAGGAAATCGGATGCCGGCCCGGACCGAGGAAGGTGGCCCAACCGGCGCGGCTCATCGCCAGCCCGCCGCCGAACACCTCCTGGATGTCGCGTACGGTGAAGGCGACGTGGTTCAAACCACGTGGCTTGCCGGGGCGGTGCAGCAGGAACAGATTGTGATGGCCAGCGCGTGCAGCAACGCGAAGAAAAACACCGCGGCCGACATAGCGGTCGGATACGTGGAAGCCAAGCTTCTCGCGATAGAAGCGTTCCACCGGTTCCAGTTCATCGACAAAAAACACCGCATGGCCGATGCCGATGGGCGTGGCGCAGTCGTATACCGGGCTGGGCTGATCGACCCGGCGTGCATCGCCCCATTGGTTGATCGGCGGGGACGGGGGCAGTTCAACCGGGCGTTGACGGCTGAGCTGGAATCGAAGCGTCATGCCATTGGGATCACGGCAGCTGACGCTTTCGGCGTCCACTGCATAACCAGGTTGATCGGCCAACGACTGCGCCAGTTGCTGCAGCGCCTGTGCCGAAGCCACCCCCCAGGTGACACGACGCAGGGTTGAGCCCGCCTCGATGGCGGCGGGCAGGCGCGGATCGGACAGTGGGTATAGCGTCAGCCGGGAGCCGTTCAAGGTTTCCACGCTGCATGTGCCGCTGATGCTGCGCTCGGCCGGCGCGGGGCTCAGACCGAAATCAGAGACAAAGCGCGCGCAGGCAGCAAGGTCCTCAACACCGAATTCGAACTCTTCAATACCGACTATCTGCATGACTACCGTTCCATGGGTGGTGGCGGGGGCGGTGAAGCCTGGTGCAACAAGCAAACAGCGACAGCAAGGGACAAGTGTCCTGCGCGTACCAGTGCGATCAGGAGGCGTGCAGGAATGCTTCGATCTCGCGCGCGGCTTTCTCGACCTGTGCGCTCAGCGACGTTTTCAGGTCCGCCGGCAGTACCGAGCGCGGAACCATCACGCTGATCGAAGCCAGGACGTTGCCGTCCCGGTCGCGTAGCGGGTAAGCCACGGCCGAGACGCCGGGTTGGTAGAACGATTCACTGATCGCATGACCGCGCGCACTGTCGCCATCCAGCAGCTCGATCAGATCCTGCGGCGTTTTTGGCCCCTGTTCGGACGTGTGTGCGAAAGCCGGTTCCGGGTAGAGAGAACTCAGCTCCTGCTCGGGCATCGTCATCAACAGCACGCGGCCTATGGCGGTGCAATGGGCGGGTAGACGCGTGCCGACGCTGACGCCTGCCGGTAGTTCGCCGATCGCGCTGGCGCGCGCCACGTACACCACGTCGCGTCCATCCAGCACGCACAGGTGCGCCGAGTAGCTGGTGGTATCGCGCAGCCGCTGAATGATGGGTTGCCCGATCTGCACGATGTCCATCGAGGACAGGTAGTCAAACCCCAGTCGCAGAATGCTGATGCCCAAGCTGTAACCGCCACTGGCGCTGTTGCGATTCAAGAAGCGCATCTGTTCCAGTGTCTGCACGGTACGATAGGCCGAGGCTTTGGGCATGCCGGTGCGCTGGCAGACCTGCGTGAAGCTCAGCTCGTCACGTTGCTGTCCAAACAACAGCAACATGTTCAGGCCTTTTTCCAGTGCCGGTACCATGTAGCGGTTTGGTTCCTTTACCGGTGTTGCTTGGGGCGTTGACATATCCGTCTTCCCTTTAGTTGAAGACAAAGCCGCCATTGACGGGCAGGGTCTGCCCGCTGACGAAATCCGACAGGCCCGACAGCAGGTACACCACCGTGCCGTCGATGTCGGCGGGGTATTGCGCCCGTTGCAGGGTGCGTCCGTTCGCGTACAGGGCATGGCGCTCGGCAGGAACGTATTCGGTGGCTTCGCATTGAGTCAGCCCCGGTGCGATGGCGTTGACGCAGATGCCATCGGCACCCAGTTCACGGGCCATCGAGCGGGTCATTGCCAGCACTGCGCCCTTGCTGGCTACATAGGCCAGCAAACGCGGTGCGCCCCACAAGGCCGTATCAGAGGCCAGCATGACGATCTTGCCGTGGCTTGCCGCACGCAGGTGCGGCAGGGCGGCGCGGCTGACGAGCCAGGTGCCACGCACATTGACCTGCAGCGTCCGGTCCCAGACCTCCGGTGCCAGTTCGTCCATCATCGGTCCCCCAATGCCGGTAGCAATGGCGGCGTTGTTCACCAGTCCGTCGATGCCTCCCATCAGTCGTGCCGCGTCGGCCACTGCTGCGTCCACTGCTGCCGGATCGGCCAGGTCAATCCGCACCGCATCTGCCTGTGCGCCTTCGTCGTGCAGGCGTTGCAAAGCACAGCTGGTGTCGAGGATGTCGGCGATCACCACCCGCGCGCCGGCGCGGGCGATGGCCGAGGCAAAGCTCAGGCCCAGGCCGCGTGCAGCACCGGTTACCAGTACTTTGCGGCCGGCCAGCAAGTGTGGCGCGGACTGGCTCATGCCTGCACGGCCTCATTTGCCGCTGCCGCTGGTGCAGCGCGCTGCTCTATCTGGCGCTCAGCCATCTTCTGCATCATCCGCCGTACCCGGGTCAGGCCTGCATCGTGGGCATAGAGGAACTCCTGGCCGCGTGCGTCTGGGGCGAGGTTTTCCAGAATTACCCGGTCTTGTTCCAGGACATCCCAGTGCAGCTGCTCCAGGCGGGTGCGGTACATGAAGCGCCATACATCACGCTGCCAGCCCTGCACCTTGCGGATACGCCAGAAGAAAACGCGGCAATTGTCGTCATCCACCGGCACCGCCATGCCGACGATCCAGAACGGACCGCCCGGACCAAACTGCGGACGGTACGGAATGGACAGGCGCAGCCAGAATGCGCCGCTATGGCCGAACTCGACCCAGTCAAAATTGACCCCGCGTTGGCCGGTCTTTTCGAAGATGAAGCCGGTATCGGTGGGTACCACCTGCATCTCGGCGCTGCGGTCACCTTCGGCCATGGAGTGCGAGGCGGCATGCAGATAGGCGCCGTGCATCGGGTCCATCACATTGTCGATGGCAAATTCGTAGCCGCACTGCCATGCCGCGGTACATAGGAAGTTGCTGTATTGGGCGTGGTCTTCCAACTCCACAGGCAGGCTCAAAGGCGGTACTTCCGCCTTGGGATCAAGGGCGAAGTAGAGAAATACAGCGCCGTGCCTTTCCTGAACTGGATAGCTGCGCAGGCATCGGCTGCCAACCAATGGACAGGCGCTTACCGCGGGTACGTCCTTGACAACGCCGCTGCCGTCCACTTCGACGCCGTGGTACCAACAGGCGACGCGATCGCCAAGATTCCAACCCATCGACAGGCGAGCGCCGCGATGTGGGCAGCGGTCCTCCAGTGCGTGCAGACGACCTTCGTGATCACGCCACAGCACGATGTTCTCACCCAAGCGGGTGATGCCAAGTGGCGCATTGGACACCTCCCAGCTGGCTACCACCGGATACCACAGTTCGCGCAGGCCTTGACGCAGGTGCGCTTCAATCTCTGTCTTCCTTGCCATCAATGCTCCCTCCCAGGATGCGTTGTGTGTGGTCGCCGGATCAGTAGCCGAGGGCGGCAATGGATTTGTGAAACGAAACTTCGGTCCATGCCCTGCCACCGTGGTCGTAGACGCCGATCGCATTGAGCTGGTTGACCACGCTGGCGACATCGTCAGCACCATTTGCAAAGGCTTGCTCCAATGCCTTCACCAGGCGCTGTTCGTGCTCGGTGGGCGCCCGGTTGCGGGTCTGCCAGACGATGTTGCGGAACTGCCCCGGCTGCTCGATGGAGCCGGCCCCGGGATCATTGGTGGGTACAGGCTTCTGCCATTGCTTGAGATGCGGGTTGAAATCCAGTTGTGCGTTCATGCCACCTCCTCCAATCCCGTTTCGATCCTGGATGTATCGATCTGTACTTCGTCACCCTGTATCCGCAGCGGGTAGGTGAGCAGGTCGCGGCCACCGGGTTCGCGCAGGCAACGGCCGCTACGGATGTCGAACACCGCCTCGTGCAGCGGGCATTCCACTTTTCCATCCTCGACAAACCCCTGGCTGAGCAGGGCGTAGGCATGAGGACAGACATCTTCAATGGCGTAGTAGTTGTCATCGACCAGGAAAATGCCGATTTCCTTGCCGGCTACCTTGGCCGCATAGGGGTATTCGCCACGCACCTGTGACTTCGTACAAATAGTTTTCCAGTTCATGTTGCTCTGTCCGCTCATGGGTGGTGAGGGTGAGGTTTTATATTTGAAACTAAATCTCATTACAGAAACTACAATTCAACATAGCAGTACCAAGGTCGTTCGCAATCAGGAAATCTGCCATTTACATGTGCTGTTATTCACAGATTTGATGTTTGATCCGGCATATTCATGAATTGCTCCTTGGTAAGTCAGGTGGCGTTAGTTTGTGAATATCCATTTAGTTTAACTGGTGAAACTTTGGCGCATTCCACCTGGTGACTTCGTGGCCTTTCAGCTGTGAACGGCGGCGTCTTCGCGCGTCCATTGCGCTCCCTGCTGCTGCGGGGTGTGCAGGTGGTTACTTATCGATGGATATTCGAGGAGCGGTGTGGCGTTGTATATGGATATGTATAGTTGTTGGTGGGCCGGGTGGATCTGGTGGTTTGATTAAGTATTCAGCTCTTAGTTTGAATATAGGGGGCGATCTCTCAGGCTTTCTTTGGGATTTGTCCTAAAAGTCCAGGGGTGGCGCAGAAACTGGAGTGGGCTTGGCAGTGTTGGTGTATTCATCAATGCGACGACAGGGGTGGCGCTAAAGAAATTCGAGTGGCGGCCGATATACCGGGCAGCTTTCCGTGCGGGCCACTTTGTTTTTGTCATGGTGATTATCTCGGCAGTTTTTGCAGCAATAGTTGCCGGTGGCCTGGTCTGGCTCTGGCAGCGGCGCAATGGCGATGCGGCACGTCCGCAACGGCGGCTCCGTGTGCCGCCGTCGGCTAGTGCAGCGACAATCGAGGAAGCTGTGGTCGTCGTCAGCGTTGGCGACCTGCAGCGGCGCTTCCTGCTCAGCGCGCTGGGTGCTGCCGATACGCCGGCCGATGCGCTACGCGTGCAGCGTGCGGTGGTGGACGACGTGGTGGTGGCGTTGAGTCGCGCGGACCTGTCCTCGCGCTACACGCCGCGGCGACCGAACCTGCTGCCGCAGCTGATCCAAAGCGTGAATGACAGTGCGGCCTCGTCGCGCTCCATCGCCCGAATCATTGGTAGCGACGCGGTACTGGCGGCAACGCTGTTGCGTATTGCCAACAGTTCCCTGTATCGCCTGCAGCGGCAGGATATCCAAAGCATCGAGCGGGCGGTGACGTTGATCGGCAACGATGGCATCCGCCAGATCATTTCCGCTGCGTTGGTGCAGCCGGTCATGGAGTCGGCCAGCGGCGTTGATGCCGAATTCGCGCGCTTGCTTTGGGAGTACACCTTGCGGGTATCGCTGGCCGCTGCCGACCACGCGCGCAGCGTGGAACGCGAGGATGGCTTCGCTGCACAGCTGGCTGGTCTGCTGCTGGGGCTAAGTGCGGCCATGGCAATGCAGGCTGCTGCCGATGTGTTGGCGCGGCCGCCGTTGCGGGCACGTGAGCCGGGCACGTTGCTGGAAGTGTTGGAGCGCTGCAGCGCGCCGACCGCGATACGGATTGCCGGCCATTGGAAACTGTCGGCACCCATCGTGCAGGCACTCAAGCAGGTGGAGATGCCCGCTGCTACGGGTTTGGGGCGCTCGTTGCAGATCGGGCAGCTGGCCGCCAGCGCAGCGATGCTGCATGCACAAGGCCTGATGAGCGAGGCAGAGGCCAATGCGGTGTTCGCCAGCCAGATGCCTGAGCATGTGGCGGTGTGGCTGTGGAAGCGGATGACGCAGGCGGACGGCACACTGGAGTGACGTAGCTGGTAGCATCGGGACGCGGCGCGGGCCGCGTCTGCATCTGGATATCGACTGGAAGACCGTCCCGCAATGCGGACTGCACAGGTTAGAGCTGTGACTCCAGTGGCAACCAGCTGATCATCTGGGTGCTGGCGCGCTGCATCAGTCCGGTGTCCGGTTCAGTGCGCAGGCTGATGGGCGGCGTGCTGGCACGGTCCAACCAGCGCAATTCGTGGTCCCTGTTCAAATACACCCAGTAACTCAACTCGGCGCTGGACAGGCGCAGGTATTCCTCACGCAGGCGTGCGGCCAGCACCGGGTCATCGAACAGCGCGCCCATTTCAGTATTGAGGTAGGCCGAGCGTGGGTCGAGGTTGAACGAGCCGACGAAGCCTCGACGATCATCTACCACGAAGGCCTTGGTATGCAGGCTGGCACCGCTGCTGCCGAACGTGGATGCCCGCTCGATGTGTCCACGGGCTTTGAGTTCGTACAGCTGCACGCCGCCGGCCAGCAGCGGGCGGCGGTAGTGCATGTAACCGCTGTGCACGGCGGGTACGTCGTTGGCTGCCAGCGAGTTGGTGATGATGCCGACCTGCACGCCGCTTTGGACTTGCTGGATCAGGCCCTTGGTGCCGACCGCGCCGGGTACGAAGTAGGGCGAGATCAACAGTGATTTGTGCTCGGCGCTGCTCAGTACCTCGACCAGCCGGGTGACCAGCCATTGGCTGCTGTCGCCGCCGCTGGGCTTGCGCGGCGGGTCGGAGCGGATCCTTACGCCGTCGGTCCAATGCAGGTTCAGTTGCTTGCTGAGGTAGGCATCGGTGAAATGCGCACGCACGCGCTGCAGATACGGCGCGGCTTCCTGTTGGCGTGCGTCCAGCTCGGCCTGGCTGATGAAGTTGGCCATCTGCTGGTCGGTGCTTTGGTGCAGGGCGGCGATCGGCACCACCGCATCGCTGTTCCAGAAGTCGTCGAAGATGCTGCTGGCATCGTTGGCGACCGGGCCGGCCAGCAGCAGATCGAGATCGCGGAAGTTCACGTCCGGGCGGGCGTCGAAGTATTCGGCGCCGATATTGCGGCCACCGACAATGGCCACGCGGCCGTCGGCGATCCATGCCTTGTTGTGCATGCGGTGGTTGATGCTGAAAACCCGCTGCACCATCTCCACCAGGCGCCAAAGCCCGTCGCGGTTGCGGAACGGGTTGTACAGGCGGATTTCGATGTTGGGGTGGTTGTCCAGTGCCAGCATCTGCGGGTCCAGCCCGGCGGCATTCATGTCGTCCAGCAGCAGGCGCACGCGTACGCCGCGCTCGGCTGCCTGCTGGACGTCATGGGCAAGCAGGTGGCCGAGCAGATCGTCGTGCCACATGTAGTACTGCAGGTCCAGGCTGCGTCCGGCCTGGCGGGTGATGATGGAGCGCGCGGCGTAGGCCTCGAGCCCGTCAGACAGGTACACCGCGCCGCTTTTGCCCGGGTGCTCGGCCAGCAAGGGCTGCAGTTGGCGGTCGATCAGGGTCTGCTGCGCCTGCACTGGCAGGGCTTGCGAAGGCGCGCCGACTGCCTTCGGGGTGAGGTGGTCACCCAGCAGCAGGCCGCTGCCTATCAGTAGCAGCACAACAGCCAGCAGATAGGCCAGGAACCGCAGCAGGCGTTTGGGACGATGCTTGTTTTCCATGCGCGCATCCTAGCCGTGTTCGTGGCCCGGCGGCAGTTTGTCCTGATTCCATGACGTTCCGGGGGTGCGGGGAACGCCCCCAGTGGGCGAGAATCGGGGTTTGCGTTTGCCGCGAGCCCTGTAATGACCGAACGTTCTTCCTCTTTCCGAGCGCCCAGTCTGGTGCTGCAGATTGTCTTCGGCCTGATCGCCGGCATCGTGCTGGCGATGCTCTGGCCAGCCGGGGCGACTGCCGTTGGCCTGCTCGGTACGGTATTCATTTCCGCGCTGAAGGCGGTGGCGCCGATCCTGGTGCTGGTACTGGTCACGGCCTCCATCGCCAATCATCAGCAGGGGCAGAAAACTCATATCCGGATGATTCTGTTCCTGTACGTGATCGGCACCCTGGCCGCGGCCATGGTTGGCGTGGCAGCCAGTTTCCTGTTCCCCAGCACGTTGACGCTGAAGGCCGCCGAGACCGGCATGAGCGCGCCGGGCGGTATTGGCGAGGTGCTCAAGACCTTGCTGATGCAGATCGTCGACAACCCGGTGCACGCGCTACTCAACGCGAACTACATCGGTTTGCTGGCATGGGCGGTGGGCCTGGGGCTGGCGCTACGCCATGCCAGCCAAGCCACGCGCACCCTGGTCAGCGATTTTTCCAACGCGGTCACCTGGGTGGTTCGGCTGGTGATCAAGCTGGCGCCGCTGGGCGTGTTCGGTATCGTTGCTTCCTTGTTGGCCGAGTCTGGTCTGGGCGCGTTGACGGACTACCTGCATCTGCTGGCGGTGCTGATTGGCGCGATGCTGTTCATGGCCTTCGTCGGCAATCCGCTGATCGTGGCAGTGGTTACCCGCCGCAATCCCTATCCGCTGGTGTTGCGCTGCCTGCGTGAGAGCGGCATCACCGCGTTCTTCACCCGTTCCTCGGCGGCCAATATTCCGGTCAACATGGAGTTGTGCCGCAAGCTTGGCCTGCATGAGGACACCTATTCGGTGGCGGTGCCGCTGGGCGCGACCATCAACATGGCCGGTGCGGCGATCACCATTTCGGTACTGACCCTGGCGGCAGTACATACCTTGGGTTATGCGGTGGACCTGCCAACGGCGCTGCTGCTCAGCGTGGTTGCCGCGGTTGGTGCCTGCGGCGCGTCCGGCGTGCCGGGCGGTTCGCTGTTGCTGATTCCGTTGGCCTGTGGCCTGTTCGGCATTCCCAATGAGATCGCCATGCAGGTGGTCGGGGTCGGTTTCATTGTCGGCGTGGTGCAGGACTCGGCAGAAACCGCCTTGAACTCGTCCACCGACGTGGTGTTTGTCGCGGCGGCCGAACAAGCGCGCGGACGCGCCTGATGGCTGTGGCCGAGCGCATCACGCCAGCGGTACGCATCGGCATTTCGATAGCGATTGCGACTGGCCTGTATGGCATTTCGTTTGGTGCGCTGGCGGTGGCATCGGGTTTCAGCGTGGCGCAGACCGCCGCGCTGAGCCTGTTGATGTTCACCGGTGGCTCGCAATTCGCCTTCATCGGCGTGATTGGTGCCGGCGGTGCAGGTGCGGCTGCGTTCGGCGCCGCCACCTTGCTGGGCATCCGCAACGCGGTGTATGGCGCGCAGATCAGCCGCATGCTGCGCCCGCGTGGCTGGCTGAAGCCGCTGGCGGCGCAGGTCACCATCGATGAATCGGCGGCCACTGCGGCTAGCCAGACGGAGCCGCAGGAACAGCGCCGCGGCTTTTGGGTGGCGGGGCTGGGCGTTTATCTGTGCTGGAACCTGTTCACCCTGCTCGGCGCATTGCTTGGCGATGCGTTGGGTGACCCGCGCCAGTGGGGCTTGGATGGTGCGGCTGTGGCGGCCTTCCTGGGGTTGCTGTGGCCGCGACTGCGTTCACGCGAGCCAGTAGCGATTGCCGTGGTCTGTGCGTTGGTGACGGTGCTGGCGCTGCCGTGGGTACCGCCGGGTGTGCCGATTCTTTTGGCTGCTGCGGTGGCCGCGGTTTGGGGTTGGTTTGGCAGCGGCCCGGCGGATGAAGGGCTGGAGCCTGACGTTGCGCCCAAGGTCGAGCAGGAGTCGGCACCATGACGCTGTGGGCGTGGATCGTGATGGGCTGCGTTGCAGCTTGGGTGATCAAGTTCGCTGGTTATCTGGTGCCGGTGCGCTGGCTGGAGTCGCCGCGCATGAACCGCGTGGCCGGCTGCCTGACGATAGGTCTGCTGGCCTCGTTGACCGCGATGAACACAGTGTCGGCCGGGCAGGGGCTGGCCTTCGATGCGCGTATTGGCGCGTTGTTGGCTGCAGCGATAGCGTTGATGTTGCGGCTGCCGTTTCTGCTGGTGGTGATTATTGGTGCGACGGCAGCGGCGGTAATCCGATTGCTATGAACGCAGTTGGCGGTTGTGGGAGCGGCGTCAGCCGCGAAGCCGGTGAACCGTCCGCGCGCTGATCGCCCGCAGCTGCACCATTGTGCGATGCCGTTTTGTGGGGTGGCCGGATGTATTGCCAGCTTCGCGGCTTACGCCGCTCCCACAAAACGGGCGCTCCCGTAAAAACGAAAGGGCCTTGGCCTAGAACTTCTGGTCAGCAGCCAGATAACGCCACTGGCCTTCGGGCATCTTGCTCAGGCCGATGCGGCCGATGCGCAGGCGACGGATCTGTTCGGCCTTCAGGCCGACCTGGCTGCACATGAACTGCAATTGCCCTGGACGCACGTCCTTGATCGCGAAACGCAGGCGCTGTTCGCTCTGCCAGCTGATCTTGGCCTGCGGCAGGCTGCGGCCTTCATAGATCAGGCCATGGGTGAGTCTGGGCATCGCCCACGGGGTGGGTTCGCCGCTGACTTCCACCACGAACTCCTGCTCCAGGCTGTAGCCGGATTCCTGCAGGTGGCGGCGCACACGCCAGTCCTGGGTCATGACCACCAAACCGCTGGCGGCATCGTCCAGCGGCATCAGGTAGTCCAGACGCTGGAAGTGACGGCGTAGCGGACGGATGCCGGAAGCGTCGTCGGCAAAACGGTTTTCGTCGGCCAGTAGCGCGAACAACTGCTCGGCCGTACAGCCGGCCGGCTTGTTGATCAGGAAGGTGGCGGCTTCAGCGGCTTCGGTGCTGCCTTCGGCGGCCAGGGTGATGATTTCCTCGCTGACCATGGTCTGCGGGGTTTCCACCACCACGCCATCGACGCTGATCCAGCCGCCTTCGATGTACTGCTGGGCCTGCGAGCGCGAGCACTGCAGCTGCGCGGCAACGCGCTTGTCGAGACGGATAGGGGTGGTCATGGCGGCTTATGGGTTCTACGAAGGGCGGGGAGTGTAGCGCTGTGGCGGGAGCCGGGCGATGGGCGGCTCAGCCGGGTTCATGTTCCAAGGCGGTCAGGTACAGGCGCAGATCGAACTCCAGCTGGTGGTAATCCGGCTCCATATGCAGGCATAGCTGGTAGAAGGCCTTGTTGTGGTCGGCTTCTTTGATATGCGCCAGCTCATGCACCACGATCATCCGCAGGAACTCGGCCGGGGCCTCGCGGAAAACACTGGCAATGCGGATCTCGCGGCTGGCCTTGAGTTTGCCGCCATGGTTGCGGGAAATGGCGGTATGCGTGCCCAGGGCGTGTTTCACCACCTGCAGTTTGCCGTCGTACAGCACCTTGCCCAGCGGCACCGATTGGCGCAGGTGGCGCTCCTTGATCGCCTGCACGTAGTCGTAGAGCTGGCGGTCGTTGCGCACCGGATTGGGCTCGGCGTAGCGCTTGCGCACCGTTTCGCCCAGCTTGCCCGCGTCCAGCAGCTCGCGGGCGCGCTGCTGCAGGTGTTCGGGATAGCCATTCAGGTATTTCAGCGGAAGCATGGGCATTTGGGCAGGACCGGGCAGGCCGCTATGATGGCAGCCTCGGCAACAGAACCATGAACAACGACGATGGCAAAGGGTAATCCACTGCAGGAACAGCTGCTCAAGGCTGGCCTGGTGAAGAAATCGCAGGTCTCGCAGGTGGCCCGTGAGCAGGTCAAGGCGCGCCACGGCAAAGGTCCGGTCAACGCCACCGAAAGCCAGCGCGAGGCCGATCGCGCCCGTGCCGAAAAGGCCGAGAAAGACCGCCAACTGGCCGCCGAGCACAACGCCCAGCGGCGCGCCGACGAGCTGCGCGCGCAGGCCCGGCAGATCATCGCCGACCGCAAGCTGCCGCGTGCCGGCGAGCTGGAATACCGTTTCAACGACGGCGCAGTGATCCGCACGATGCTGGTCACCGAGGCGCTGCGTACCCAACTGGCCAATGGTGCGCTGGTGATCGCCCGTCACGGTGACAGTTTCGAACTGCTGCCGCGCATGGCGGCTGAGAAGGTGCGCGAACGTGACGCCAGCCTGATCGTGCTCGACCACGGCCAGAGTGCGGACACGCCGATTTCCACCGGCAATGCCGAGGACGATGCGTACTACGCCCAGTTCCAGGTGCCTGACGACCTGATGTGGTGAACGCTGTGCTCGCGCGGCTTGGCGCGGGCCGACGCCTGCAGTGAGCGGGTAGCCCTCCACTGGCGGATCTTGTTCAGGCAGCTGTACGCCTGGCCGCCAGGTCTTGAATTGTGTCCACGGAGGCGGCAGTTTGCCTATGTTGCTGTATGTGGAGGCTGGACATGGCTACCGGTTGGGCGGGCGATACCGCCGTTCAGGATCAGATTGATGCCACCGTCGAGGACGCGATCAAGCGTGCGCGCAGCCGCATGCCGAGCGGCCCGGGGCTGGAACATTGCGAAGAATGTGATGCGCCGATTCCCGAGGCGCGCCGCAAGGCCGTGCCCGGAGTGAGGCTGTGCATCGCCTGCCAGCAGGCGCAGGACGAGGACGAAGCGTTTGCCGGCTATAACCGGCGCGGTAGCAAGGATAGCCAATTGCGCTAGGAACGATGGCTGTGTCTGTGCCTGTTGTGGTCGTCGCTGTGGTTTGTGGCTTTGGCTGTTGTTTTAGCCCTGCTCTTGCTCGTCATCCTCGCGAAGGCGGGGATCGCTCTGCATTTGCTTGCGCTTTGGAGTTACGCGGTAATTCCGGTCCGAATCAATGCTGAAGGCCAAGGCGGAAGCCAGAGCCAGAGCGATCCCCGCCTTCGCGAGGATGACGGCAGAAAAGCAAAAGCCCTAAAGGCAAAGCCCAAAGCCCAAAGCCCAAAGCCCAAAGCCTCATTCCTTCCCCGGTACCGGCAGAACATCATTCAAGTACTGCTTCTGCACAACCCGCGGCACCAACCTGGGCCGCTCCATCAACACAAAGCGCACGCCCTTGACCGTCTGCGGCGCGGCCTTGCTGACGAAGCCGAACCGCTCATACACCGGTACCGCAATCTCGGATGAGTTGACCGTGTACTCGCGACGTCCATGCACGCGCAGCGCGTGTTCCCACAGCAGGCGGGCAATTCCACGTCTGCGGGTGCTGCGGCTGACAAACAGATGGTGGATATGGCTGTCGCCACGCATGGCGATCATGCCGACCAGCACGCCTGCATCTTCCGCCAGGTAATGCGCGAAGTCCTTGTCCGCCAGCCGTTCGGCAAAGCTGGTCGGGGTCAACGAGGCCAGAAAGGCATGTGCGCTGGCGCCGCTGTCGGCGTCCAGCAGGTGCCGCGCCAACGGGGTGACCAGCGCGCTCAGCGCCTCTGCATCGGCGAGGTTGGCGTCACGCAAAGTGATGTCCTGATCCACGTACTTCCCCCGTAGCGCGCCCCCGGAAGCAGCGGCGTGGACGGAAGCATACCTGCAGCCGCCACGCTGTAAACCTTTGCGCTGGCGGCAGTTCAGTGCGTTGCGCCACCCAGACGGAAACTGCCGCTCCAGCGCAGCATCGCGAACAGGCACCACAGCCAGCCCGCCGTGGCGATCAGGCCGCCGACAAGCCCAATGTGCTGCATGCCCAGCTGCAGGCTGACCTGGCTGCCGATCAACGCGCCGGCGCCAATGCCGATGTTGAAGATGCCGGAGAACAAGGCCATCGCCACATCGGTGGCGTCGGAGGCCAGGTTCAGCACCTTGGACTGCATCGACAAAGCAAAGCTGATCATCGCCACGCCCCACACCGAAACCAGCGCATACAGCAACCAGCTGCTGTGCAGGCCGGTGCGCAGCAACAACAGGCTGGCAGCCAGGGTGCCGATCGCGGTCAGCAGGAAGCCGCGCGGCCAGCGCAGGCCATAGCGCGAGAACAGCAAACTTCCGATGAAACCCATGCCACCGAACAACAGCAATACCAGCGTGGTCACATGCGCATCAAAGCCGCCAATCTTCTGCACGAACGGCTCGATATAGCTGTAGCCGGTGAATTGCGCGGAAATCACCACCATCACCAGCAAGTACAGGGCCATCAAGGCAGGACGACGCAGCAGCAATGGGATGCTGCTGGCCGAGCCGCTGTTGTGGCTGGGCAGGGCAGGTAGCAGGCGCGCGAGCAGCAGCATCACCAGCAAGGCGACGCCGCCGATGGCCATGAAGGTGATGCGCCAGCCCAGCAGTTCACCAACGATGCGGCCCAATGGGATGCCCAGCACCATCGCCACGGACGTGCCGGTTGCCAGCAGCCCCAGCGCCTGCGGGCGTTTGTCCTGCGGCGCCACACGCACCGCCAGCGAGGCGGTGATCGACCAGAACACCGCATGGGCCAGCGCAATGCCAACCCGGCTGGCCATCAGCACCGGATAACTCCAGGCAAAGCCCGAGAGCACATGGCTGGCGATGAACAAGGCAAACACGCCCAGCAACAGTTTGCGACGGTCGAAATTGCGGGTCAGCAGCATGCACGGCAGCGAGGTCAGTGCGACCACCCAGGCGTAGATGGTCAGCATCAGGCCGACGTGCTCGATCGGCTTGCCGAAGTCGGCGCCGATGTCGCTGAGCAGGCCGACCGGGACGAACTCGCTGGTATTGAAGATGAAGGCTGCCAGAGCCAGAGCGATGACGCTGAGCCAACGTTGGCGGTCGGAGCGGGGGTCTTGGCCTTCGGCAACGGCAAAGGCGTCGCCGGCCTGCGGGGCAGGGCAGGGGGTATTGGGAGAGGAGGACATTACGTGCGGGCTTGCGACCGGGCCGGTCGCTCAATACAGATAATTTTCGCACGGGCGGTGTGGACGCGAGCGGAACGCTGTGGATCGGGACGCTGGTGGCGTATCGGTGTTCAGGTGGGTGAGAGTTTTGGTTTTGTCACTTGAACTTGAACTGGCACTGGTTTTGGTTCTGGCTTTGGTTTGTGCTCAAGGCTCATGCTTTACGCCGTCATCCTCGCGAACGCGGGGATGGCGCTTGTTTTTCGCTTTTGCTCTTGCTCTTGCTTGGACTGTTCAAGCGGAGCCAGAGCCAGAGCGATCCCCGCGTTCGCGAGGATGACGAGCCGGGGCGAGAGCAGGGCCAGAGCGATCCCCGCCTTCGCGGGGACGACGAGCTGGGGCAGGGGCAAGAGCCGGAGCGAGCGCCAACGCAACGGCTCTTGCTGACTTCTGACGTCGCCCGCTCAGCCGTCGCCTTGCACGGTGGTCGGCATTGCATCACCACCGCGCCAACGGCGCAGGCCACGCTGGAAGAACAGGCTGTTGGGGATCTGCATCAAGGTGCCTTCGACCGGGCCGCCGACTTCATGCAGGGTGGTGTAGATCAGGTTGATGTCGGTAACCACGCCCTTCAGGCCGGGCTTCTCACCGTTTTCCAGCAGCTCGATCTGGTCGCCCAGACGGAACGGGCGGGTAGTGAAGATCAGGAAGGTGCAGAAGATGTTGGAGAGCACGCTCCAAGCGGCAAAGAACGCCACCGCACCCACTGCCGCAAAGCCAGTGAATGCGGTCCATAGCACGCTGGCCTGTACGTTCAGTGTCTGCAGAATGGCAACCAGGGCCACCGTGCCGATGACGAAGTTGGTCAGCCGCCGGATCGCCATCTCGATTTGCGCCGGCAGTGTGTAGTGGCGGCCTAGCCGGGACAGCAGGCGGCGGGTCAGCAGGCGCAGCAACCAGGCCACGACCAGGATCAGCAGGATGCCCAGGCCGGTGTTGATGGGGTCAATCCATTGCTGCATCGAGGTGGGGAGGTAGTGCTTCATGCGGTTTCCTTGCGGTACGTCGGTGTTTCGGTGCAGTTGAGGCGGCGCGGATGGTCAGCGCCAAACGCGGGGCTACGCGCAGTGACGGGGCTACGCAACCTCGGCAGCACCGGTTTGGCGAGCGCCGATTGTCGGCCAGTGCGGCGTTTGTCGCCAGTCGCAGCGTGTCGGCAGGCCGGATAGGCAAAGAATTGAATCGGGTTTAAACCTTTTGCCTGCTTGCCGCATCCAATGGATATGCTCGACGCCACCGTGACTACCGCCGCCCCTTCACCGCCCGTCGTCGACGACGCTGCGCTGGCCCGTGCCGCCGCAGCTGGTGATACCCGTGCCTACGAACGTATCTACCGGCGCCACTCGCCGCGCCTGTATGCCTTGCTGTGGCGGTTGTGCGGCGGCAACGCGGCGCGTGCCGAGGATGTGCTGCAGGAAACCTTCATCCAGGCCTGGCGCAAGCTGCCGCAGTTCCGATTCGAGAGCGCGCTGGCTACCTGGTTGCATCGGCTGGCGGTGAATACGGCGCTGATGGAGTTGCGCGCGGCAACGTTTGAATCACTGGATATCGGTGACTCGGGGATGGAGCTGTTGGCTGAAATAGCTGATATCCCGCGCTGCCATGCCACTGGCATGGACCTGGAACGCGCGCTGTTGACGCTGCCGCCACGCGCCCGCGCGGTGCTGGTGCTGCACGACATAGAAGGCTGGAAACACCAGGAAATCGCCGTGGAACTGCAGATGGCTGTCGGCAGTTCCAAGGCCCAATTGCATCGTGCGCGCAGTTTGCTGCGCACGCGGCTTGGAGATGCATGATGAATAACCACGACGATGATCACGATGATGCGCTGGCGCAGCGACTGCGCGGCCTGCCATCCGAACGGGTGCCACCGGCGGCAGTCTGGCAGCGTATTGCTGCCCAACTGGAGCAGGTGCCGCGCATCCAGCAGACGGTCGCCGCGCCCGTTCCATCGGTGAAGGCCGTGGTAACCGGACGGACGCGGCGGCAGCGCTGGCCGCGTTATGCCGCTGCAGCGGTGGTTGTGGCGTTGGTTGGCGTGGCCAGCGTGTCGTTGCTGCCGCGACAGCCGGTTGCATCGGTGGCTGTGGAGGAATCCCCCCTGCAGCGTCAGGCCAACAGCATCACCTACCAGTACCGGCAGGCGATGGCGACGATCCCGCAGGAAAACGTGGCCGCCGAGCTGCAGCCGGCACTGCGCGAACTGGATGAAAGCGCCGGCAGCATCCGCAGCGCGATCGCGCAAAGCCCGGACGCCGCATTTTTACTTGGACAGCTGCAGCGCACCTACGCGCTGCGGCTTGAACTCACCCGTAAGGGCGTGAACCCGACCGGACTTCCGACTTGAAGGAGTACTTGATGAAAGCCTGCATCCGCAATCTGATCGCCACAGCGTTGCTGCTGGCCCCGCTGACCAGCGCATTTGCGCAGACCGCGGTCAATCGCAATCTGCCGTTGTCCAGCGGTGGCCGCGTGGAGCTGAGCAATGTGGCCGGTTCAGTCACCGTGCGTGGCTGGGACCGCAACGAAGTGCAGCTTACCGGTTCGCTGGGCGACGGCCAGCGGCTGGAGGTGGAAAGCAGTGCCAACCGGGTGGCATTGAAAGTGGTTTATCCGCAGAACGGCCGCAGCAGTCGTGGCGCGGTGCTGGAGCTGCGCGTGCCACGCGCTGCGCAGCTGCAGACCAGTACCGTCAGCGCGATGGTGGATGTGTCTGATGTGGACCTGCGTCGCCTGCAGAGCAGCACCGTCAGCGGCAACATCACTGCCAATGGCCGTGCTGGTGAAGCCGAGTTGACCACGGTCAGCGGCGCGATCCGCTCGCAGCTGCAGACATCGCGTCTGGAGACCAGAACGGTCAGCGGTGGCATCAATGCGGCCGGTGGCAGTGGTGGTGAGGTCTCGGCCAATACCGTGTCTGGCGGCATCACCTTGGACCTGGCCAAGGTGCAGCGGCTAAATGCCGAGTCGGTATCAGGCAGCCTGGGCGTGCGCAGCGCTGGTTTGCAGCCCGGTGGTCGGGTCAATCTGGAGACGGTGAGTGGCTCGGTTTCACTGAGCCTGCCGGCCAGCACGTCTGCGCAATTGAAGGTCAGCACCTTCAGCGGCAGCATCCGCTCCGACGTAGGCCAGGTGGAGAGCCCGCGCTATGGGCCGGGCAAGAACCTGGACGCGCGGATTGGTGGTGGCGACGGCGATATCTCCATCCAGTCGCATTCGGGTGGCGTGCGGGTGAGTCTGGATCGTTGATTGACTCCCTCCCTTTGCCGCAGGCAAGGGCAGGGTTGGGGAGGGAGGCTTCTGCCCCCTCCCTTTTGCGAAGCAAAGGGGAGGGTTGGGGAGGGGTAAAGCTTTTGGGCTTCTGGATCCCCAGTTTCGCGGCTTACGCCGCTCCCACAGGGGTCACAGCAGCGCCATTTGTTGTTGCCGCCAGCGCCAAGCCCTGCACCACGCCAAATGACGGGTCGCCATGCACCAGCTTGGCAGTTGGGAAGGCCGCTGCTGCCGCTTGCTGGATGTAGCCGGCGCGCGACATGCCGCCGGTCAGGAACACCGCCGCCGGGTCGTGGCCAATATCGGCACGTACCTGCTGCAGCAACGTCTCCAACTCGCCGAGATAACCACCGGCAGCTGCAGTCAGATGCGGCGCATCGATGTCGACCGACAGCCCTGCTTCGATGAAATCCAGCGCGCTGCTGTGGTTGGGCTGGCTGCTCAGGGCGATCTTGCATTGTTCCACCGCGCGGTAAAGACGCGCGGTATTGCCGGTGTCCTGCAGTGCCTGCAGACGCGGGCCATAGGGTAGATCGACGGTATCGTAGTTGTGCTGGCGGAAATCCCGCTGGCGGGTCATGTCCTGCACCATCGCTGCTTCCACATAGTGGTGCGCAGGCACGCGGGTGATGCCGCGGCCGAACAGCGGCATATAGCCGGCCAGGCTCAGCGCCAGGTCGATATCGGTACCGCCACGGGCGATACCCCAGGCGCGGTGGATCTGCGGCGCGGCGCTGCCGCCAACGCTGGCATGGGCGATATCAGTGGTACCGCCGCCGACGTCGACGATCACCGCTTCGTGGCGTTCGCTACTGACCGCGTGGTAATGCATGGCGGCAGCCGCGGGCTCTTCGAGGAAATCCACTTCGTCAAACCCGGCTGCCATCGCCGCGCTGCGCAGGATATCCAGTGCTTGATCGTTGCCGGCCGCGCCAATCGAGCTGCGGAATTGCACTGGCCGACCGAGCAGGGCGCTGCGCACGTTGCTTTGCAGCTGGCGCGAGGCGGTCAGGCGGATGTGTTCGAGGATATGGGTGGCAATACCGGTGATGGTCTGCTTGGCGCGCGGATGCAGGTTGTAGCCCAGCATCGACTTCGGGCTCTGCACCAGATTGCCTTCGTTCTCCTCGAAATAGGCTTCCAGCGCCTCGTCGCCATAGACCGCGTTCTGCAGCAGGGTGGTGGAGCTGCGCGGTTCGCGGATGCGTTCTTCCATCCACTGCCGGCGCACCACGCGGATGGCGTCGCTGCGCAGCTGCTCATGGCTACGCGTGTTGCCGACCGCGCGGGCGTCGCGGCGGCCGGACTCGATCAGGTCATCGACCTGCGCTTCCAATGCCGGGGTCAGCTCGAAGTCATTGGGGTCGCGCATCACCTCGGGGAAGTACACCGTGGTGCGGAATTGCTGGGCCTCACCAAAGCTGACCGGGACTACCTTGCCGTCGATATGGGCGGCGGCGGCCGAGTTGCTGGTGCCAAAGTCGATGCCGAGTTTCATGATGCCTGTGCGTCTAGGGGGTAAATCGGCTGCGCACTTTACTACGCGGCCGGGCGGCTGGCTTCACATCTCAGCCGGGAGCCGTGGTTCGCGGGCGGCAGGCCTGCGTTATGACGGACGACGTCACGATTTGAGGGTGAATGTGCCGCCTGAATGAGTACGGCTGTCGTGATGCTCAGATTGCCGGCCAGGCCACCATGGGACGATTCCTGAACTTCTACCTATCGCTACAGGCGCGCCTGGGCAAGGCCTGTAGGACTTGCGTGCAGCCACTTTCCCGCCGCGCACTCCGCACTGCGGCGAGCAACTGTGACTGAGCGGCTACAATACGGAGTTACTCAATGTACGGGAGTCCCCCATGTCTGTTACTTCCTGCCCGCAGTGTTCGCTGGAAAACGTCTATGCCGATGGCGCGCTGTGGATCTGCGCCGATTGCGGGCATGAATGGACCGTTGGCGAAGCTGCAGAATCCACACTGGTGGTCCGCGATAGCAACGGCAATGTGCTGGTGGCCGGTGACACCGTTACCGTGATCAAGGACCTGAAGGTCAAGGGCTCGTCGATCCCGCTCAAACAGGGCACGGTGATCCGCAACATCCGTCTGGTGGAAGACGATGCGGAGAACATCGAAGGCAACTCGGACAAGATCAAGGGGCTGGTGTTGAAGACCTGCTTCCTGCGCAAGGCCTGAGCCCGGCGTTGTCTGCACAGGCCGCCAGCGGTGCGCGCTCAGCGCGCCGCGTGGCGGCCTTCCAATCTGCGGATTCCATCCAGCTTGCTCTGGTAGATCGCTCTCATAGGATCGCCACCTAGTTCACGTGCGCGTTTCATTTCACGCTCCGCCAGACGGTTGTTGCCGCTCAGAAAATACGCGCGGGCCAGACCGAAGTGGAATTGATGGGCATTTCCATATAGCCGCACCGCTTCGCGGTAATAGTGCGTAGCCAAAGCGTAGTCGCCGTCACGCTCGGCACTGCTGCCCTGCATGAACTGGTAGAACGGATCGCGCTTGCGTACCTGCTCCAGCCGCGTCTGCATCTGTGCCACACGGCGGGTGTCGCCCATGCGCTGGTAAAGCTTGGTGGCGTTGTGCAGGGCCGGGGCGTGGAAGCGGTTGATCGACAGCGCGGTTTCCAGGTCTTTGGCGGCGGCAGTGAGATCGTTTTCGCGCGATTCGAGCACACCCAGATTGCTCCATGCCGGTACAAAGCGCTGATCCATCCGCAAAGCTGCATCAAAGTAGGCGCGTGCGCCGGGGTAATCGTGCGCGGCCAGCTGCTCGGCACCGCGGTTGTTGTAGAAATGGGCCAAGGCGCGGCTGTCATCGATCGGCTGCGGGCCGCGGCGGTCGTACAGCACGTTGCTGTCCAGATCCAGGGTGGCCTGGCGTCCATCCACGCGCATGCCGACATTGACGTGGCCGGCGTTGAAGATCAGCCCCTGGTCCTCATACCAGGACACCACCTGCCCCACTTCCTGCATGCGCGCCTCCAGGCCGATCTCGCGGGCCAGGGCGACAAACAACAGGGTGAAGGAGAGGCAGTTGGCGCGCCGTTGTTGCCAGGTCTCGGCCACGCTCAGGGTGGCCTCGGTATCGTATTTCAGGCCCAGCCCTTCGGGCCGGAATACCAGCTCAACCAGTAGATGCAGGCGTTGTTCGGGGGAGTTGGCGACCTTGATCACCCGCTCCTGCAGCTGCGCGCGTATTTCCGGGGGGATGGCCATCACCTGCTCCGGTGTAGGGACCACAACCGGGGCGGGGGTGGGGGGCGGCGTGGCGACAGCCACGCTGCTGGCGACGAGCAGGACCAACGCATTCCAACCGATCATGGCGATCACCCGGAGTTTGCTGCGGCCTGCCCAGTGTAGGCCTGTTGCGAGGGGATGGAAGCAGGCAGGGGACAAATCCACAGCGGGTGTGGACCAGCCCTGTGCAAACATGTGGATAACTATTGGCAGCCCTTGTGCGGCGTGGCTCGTCAGGCGCTGGCGAAATTTTCGCCATGGCCGGGCCGCGACCGGCGTGGTCTGCTAGTATCCGCGGCCCAAGACAGTAGTGGCCGCCGCAACGGAGCGGGTACGGCAGCCGGCTTTCGATACCAGACCATGACGAAGCAGCTTTCCTCCACCGAGGCCCAGATGACCCTGGGCCTGGGCAGCGACATTCCAACCGAACGCCTGTTCTTCGCGGTGATGCCTGATGCGTTCACTGCTGAGCGGGCGGCCGAGTTGGCCGATGGTCTGCGCGAGGAACATGGCTTGGCCGGGCATCCATTGGCGCCTGAGCGCCTGCACGTCACTTTGCATCACCTGGGCGACTATGCCGGCCTACCGCCAAGCCTGTTGCCCAAGGTGCGGCAGGCGGCAGCGCGGGTGCGCATGCCCGAGTTCGAGGTCTGCTTTGATCAGGTGGGCAGCTTTGCCGGCAGCCGGCAGAACCCGTTCGTGCTGCGCAGTGAGTACGGTGCCGAGCTGTTGAACGGCCTGCACGAGGAACTGGCGCGTTGCCTGCAGGGCGTGGGCGGCAAGCTGGACCCGCGTTTCACCCCGCATATGACCCTGCTATACGACCGCCGCCGCCTGCCGATCCAGCCGGTGCAGCCGTTGCGCTGGTTCGTGCGTGAATTCGTGCTGGTGCGCAGTTTCCTCGGCCAAGGGCGTTACCAGATTGAAGGCCGCTGGCAGCTGGGCTGAGTCTGACCTGCCATCTGCGCGTGCAAGTACTTGGCTGCGGTTTCTTGCGTTTGCTCGCTCCCACGCTTGCTCGACGGCTTCGTGCCAAGATGCGGGCATGAACGACTTGCTGCAGACCCTGCCGCCACCGTTGCTGGCTGAGCTGAAGACCGCTTACGCGCAGCCGCCGCGCGCGTATCACAACTTCGGTCATGTGCAGGCGGTGCTGCAGCACTACCGCGATGTGGCCGCCGGTCCCGGCTGGCGGCAGCCGCTGGAAGTGTTGCTGGCAGTGCTCTACCACGATGCGATCTACGAGGCCGGGCGTGGCGACAACGAGGCGCGTTCGGCACAATTGGCCGCGTCCGGCATCGAGCGTTGGCTACCAGATGCCGAGGTGGATGTGGCGCGGGTGGTGGTGCTGATTGAACTCACCGCGCGCCATGGGAGCCTGAGCGGCGACGGGCTGGATACGGATGCCGCACTGTTTCTGGACAGCGATATGGCGATCCTGGGCGCGCCGGATGCGGTATTCGATGCCTATGACCGTGGTATTGCCGAGGAATACCAGGGCAAGGTGCCGGGCTTCCTGTTCCGGCTCAACCGCCGCCGCTTCCTGAAGAAGGTATTGGCGCAACCGCGCATCTTCTTCAGCGATTTCTTCCATGAACGTTACGACGCAGCGGCGCGCGCAAATCTGCGCCGGGCCACGGCCTGAGCCCGTGCTTTGGCTAAAATAGGGCTTGTCCCATCGCTGATAGGGCCGAACTGGCCGCTGTAATGAACGACCTGCCTGTCCAAGCTTCCGCCACGCCTGATCCCGATCCGCGTCCACAACCACCGGAAGCGCCGGGTCCGAACGAATGCTGTGGCAGCGGTTGCCCGCTGTGTGTGCTGGATCTGTACACCGATGAGTTGCTGGTCTATCGGCAGAGGCTGGCCGAATGGACCGCGCGTCACCCTGAAGCGCAGGCCTGAAGCCACCCTTTCGACATCTTTCCGCCGCCGGTAGGCGTAGGCTTTGCCGGTCACTCTCGAGAACTGTACATGGCACGTGTGATGTGGGGGATGGGGGTGCTGGCGCTGAGCCTGTTGGCGGCACCGGCAATGGCGACCGAGCAGGTCAGCCATGGGAGGTTCGAGCATGTACCGGTATTGTTGCCAAGCACGCCCGCACAACGCGTGGTGCTGTGGTTCGGTGATGCAGGTGCCTCTGCCGGACATCAGGCGCGGCTGCAGGCCCTGCGCGATGACGGCGCGATGGTGGTTGATATCGACACCCGCCATCTGTACCAGGTCTTGGCCAAGGAGGGCGGCAAGTGCGGCTTCTCCGCAGGCGATGTGGAAAATTTTTCGCGCTACGTGCAGGCCTACTATCATGTGCCGACGTATCGGCTGCCTATCCTCGGCGGTGATGGTGCTGGTGCGGCACTGGCCTATGCGGTCGCGACCCAGGCCGATCCGGATGTGTTTGCAGGGCTGCTGACCGAGGGTTTTTGTCCCCATCTGCGCAACGCCACGATGACCTGCGGCGATGCCATCCAGGGCCGCGCGCTGCAGCCACAATCACTACGGTTTCCCTGGTTGAACGCTGCGGCAGGCAAGGGCCAGGCCTGCCCGGCGGCGGCAGTGGCGGCTTTCATTGGTGCCGTGCCCTGGGCACGTGAGTTTGCCCGCACCCGCGAGGGCAGTGCTCTGGCTGGCGAAGTTGCTGCAGCACGCGTGCTCGGCGCACAGCGCGGCGTCAGCCTGCCGGCGGTGCCGCAGGATCTGGACGGTTTGCCGCTGGTGGAGGTGCCGGCAAGCGGGCAGGGCGATACCTTCGCGGTATTTGTATCCGGTGACGGTGGTTGGGCGGGTTTGGACAAGGATGTGGCTGGGGCCTTGGCCGAGGCCGGGATTCCGGTGGTCGGGGTTGATTCGCTGCGTTACTTCTGGAGTGAGCGCACACCGGCAGGCTTTGCGGCCGATCTGGACAGGGTTGCGCGTTACTACGCCAACCAGTGGAAGCGCCCCAGGTTGATGCTGATTGGTTTCTCGCAGGGTGCCGATGTACTGCCCGCAGCTATCAACAAGCTACCGCCGGCTACCGCACAGATGCTGCGGATGACCGCGCTGATGTCGGTGGGTGAAACTGCCGACTATGAGTTCCATGTCAGCAACTGGATATCCAGCGGCGGCGATGATGGTCTGCCGATCGCGCCTGAGATACGGCGCATGGCCGCGGATCGCACGCTGTGCATCTACGGCGCCGATGACGATGACGCGCTGTGCCCAAAGCTGCCGGTTGGCAGCGCGCAGTTGATCAAGCTGCCAGGCGATCATCATTTCGAAGGGGATTACGAAGGCCTGGCCAAGGCGATTTTGCAGCACGTGCAGGGGCCTTGATGCGGGATGCTGTGGGAGCGGTGTCAGTCGCGAAACCGGTGATCTGAAACGATGCCAGCTTCGCGGCTGACGCCGCTCCCACAAACCCCGCATTTACTTTCTGCTTGGATCCAGCGAAATCAGCCGGGTCACATCCAACAACGCAGCCGGCAGATGCACGCCACCCGGTGCGGCCAGATAGCGCGGACGCCATTCCGGTGCGAACTTGGACTTGAAGCGGCGCAGTCCGCTGAAGCCATAGAAGCGCTCACCATGGCGCGCGACCAGATTGGCAAAGCGGTTCCAGCGACCGGCCAGGCGATGTTGGGCCAAGCCAGTCAGTGGTGCCATGCCCAGCGAGAAGCGGGTATAGCCATTGGCCGCGCCCCACAGGAACAGCTCGATGAACAGGAAATCCATCGTGCCCTTGGGCGCATCCGGGCGGTGTCGCATCAGGTCGACTGACAACTCATGCCCGGCTGGGGCCTGCCAGATATTGGCAAACGCCACGATGCGGCCTTCGGCCTCAACCACGGCTACCGGGAAGCGGCCCAGATAATCGGGCTCGAAACTGCCCAGCGAGAACCCCTTCTCTTCGCCGGCTTTTTCGTCCAGCCACGCGTCGGAGATATTGGCCAGCTCGCTCAGCAAGGCTGGTACCTCGCTGGCAGGTGCCAGCCTGAAGCTGAGCCCCAGACGCTTGCCCTTGTTCCATGCCTGCCGCAGGTCAGCGCGTTCGCTGCCTGCAAGGCTGAAATCCTGCAGCGGCACCATCGCTTCTTCACCCAGCTTGACCAGGGTCAGGCCCAGGTCGAGATAGTGTTGCCAGTACTTGTCGCTGGTCTGGTAGAACACCGGGCGCAGGCCAAGCCGGTCGGCTTCTTCGCGGAACTTCCAGATCAGGGCCGCTGCAACCTGGGGTGGCCCGACCGGGTCACCCATTGACACCAGTGAGCCGCCATAGCGTTGCAGCATCACAAACCCATCACCGGCCTCGCTGCGCAGGATCGCCTTGTCGCCGGTCATCGCCAGGCAGGCCTGTGTGTCCTGGGCCAAGGCCAATATTGGCCGCAGCTGCTCGAGCGTGGCCGCGTCCGGCAACGGTAGAGGGTTGCGGGTACTGTGCAGCAGCCGCGCCAGGCCAAACACGATCAGCGCGATACAGACCAGCAACAGGGCGCGCAGGGCGCGTGGTGCGTTGCCGGAAGTAGCGAACTGCCACCACAGTTCGTTCTGGTATTCGACATGGCTGTAGACGAAGAACAGCAGCCACACGGTCGCTACCAGCACCAAGGCGACGTTGCGCAGCCACGGCCACGACCAGGCCTCGTCCAGCAGCGCGCCCTCGCGGTAGAACTCGCGCCGCGCCGCCCATAGCGCCACCGCCACCAATGGCAAGGTCAGGGCCACGGTCAGATGGCCGCCGCGCAGCCAGGCTGGCACTGGCAGGGCGACGCACAACGCCAGTGCCAGCATCCAGGCCGCGTGGCTGCGCCGTTGCAGGCCTTGGCCGATCAACAGCAGCAGCACGCCACCCAGGCTGCCGAGCAGATGCGAGGTTTCCACGATCGGCAGTGGCGCCGGCAGTACGCGGCGGTGCGGCACCGGAAGCGTGCCGTCGATCACCAACAATGCACCAGCAGCGAACACCGCCAGCGCGATCAATTGCGGTAACCATGGCCGGATCACTGACCAGACCGTACCCGCGCCGCTGCGCAGCGGGCGACGCACGCTGGCCAGCGCGGCCAGCAGCGCGGACAGGAACAGCGGCAGCAGGTAGTAGGTGACGCGATAGGCCACAGCAGCAGCAAGGATGGCGGCCGGTTCCACTTGCGGCAGCAGCTTGAGCAGGCTCCATTCGAACACGCCGAGCCCTGCCGGTACGGTGGATACCAGTCCGGCCACCACCGCCACCAGATACAGGCCGACGAAGCCTGTGAAGTTGACCTCGGCCTGTGCCGGCAGCAACACGTAGAACGCCGCAGAAGCCAGGCCCAGCTCGACCACACTCAGTGCGGTGACTTCCAGCACCGTGCGCCGGTCAGGTATCCACATGCGGTGCTGGCCCCAGCCGACGCTGCGGCCATCGCGGCCGACCAATAGCAACATCGCGGCGAAGCCGAGCAGCATGGCAATGCCCAGTGCATGCACCGCAGTGGCCGAGATCGGCAATGCCAGGGCAGCGGCATTGGGCTCCAACAGCAAGGCCAGGCCCAGCAGCAGCCAGGCGCCAAACACGAAGCCCAGGGTGCTCATCAGCACCACCTGGCCGATCTCGACCAGGCTCAGCCCGGCCTGGCCGTAACTGCGCACGCGGATGGCGCCGCCGGTCAGTGCGGCAAAACCCAGCGTCTGCCCGGCGGCATGGGCAAGGAAGGCGGTGATGCCGACGCGGGCAGCGGGTAGCGGATGCTTGGCGCGGCGCAGGCCGATCGCATCAAAGCCGATCAGACAGGCATAGCTGGCCATGCCCAGAAGTGTCGCCACGCCCAGTTGTGACCACGACAAACCACGTATTGCGGTGCGGATCTGGTGATAGCCGTGGTCGCTGAACTCGCCGGCCAATGCATGCAGTGCCATCGCCATGATGGCCAATGTGACGAGGATGGCAGCGATACGGCGCCAACCCGGCGTTGAAGGTTCCGAAGACGTTGAAGGCGCGGTCATGCAGGTGCTGAGGGGTATGCGCTGGCGGTGCGCGGACGCATAAGACTAGCCCTCATGCGTGATGATGGCTGCATGCGTCCGCTGGGTGTTTTCATCGACTTCAGTCGGCGTGGTAGCTGCAGGCGGTCTAGACTTGGCAGTTCAAACGCCGGGGAGCGGGCATGGGCGCAAGTCAGCGCAGTGAAAGCGGGCAATCGGCAGTATCGGCATTGGCGGTAGTGTTGGCGTTGCTGCTGTTCCTGGTCATCGCCATCGGCCTGCAATTTGCCCGGGACGACCTGGACTGGATGCGCGCCACCCTAAGCCTGTATCTGCACGGCCCATATGGTGTCCTGCTGCGCGTCGGGTACTGCCTGCTGGCCTTGGCCATCACTGCGCTTGGCGTGATGCTGCACCGGCAGGCGGACGGGAGTGCGCGACGCGGCTTGCCGCCCAGTCTGTTTGCGGTGGCCGGGCTCGGTTTGGCCAGCGTGGCGATAGGTGACAGCTGGTTGCCGCAGCATGCGCCGCTGCTGGCTCCCTTGCTGCATGGTCTGGCTGCGCAGACTGCCTTCCTGTGTGTGACCGTGGCGATGCTGGTGCAGGCCTGGTGCTTCGGCCGAGATGCACGATGGCAGGGCCTGCATCGCCTGGTTTGGATCTGGGCGTGGCTGGCCTTTGCTGGGCTGTGGCTGCATGTGCTGTGGCGCGACAGTCCGCGCGGATTGGGGCAGAAGCTGGTGATTGCCGCCGTGGTCGGCTGGCTGCTGCTGGTGGCGCTCGCATCCTGGCGTCGTTCACGCAAAGAAACGCCTGAAACTTCCACTTGCCCTCACAATGGCAGCAACCTTCACAACACGGAGTCACCCTGATGATCCAGCGCTTCGATACCGGCCCGCGCATGTCGGAAATGACCATCCACAACGGCGTGGCCTATCTGGCCGGGCAGGTGCCGGAAGATACCAGCGCAGATATCGTTGGCCAGACCGAGCAGGTACTGCAGGCCATCGACGATCTGCTGCGTCTGGCGCCGACCGACAAGACCAAGATCCTGCGCGCCGAGATCTTCCTCGCGGACCTGGCCGATTTCGCCGGCATGAACCAAGCCTGGGACAAGTGGGTACCGCAGGGTGCAACGCCGTCGCGCGCCACCGTGCAGGCCAAGTTGGCCAACCCGGAATGGAAGATCGAGATCGTGATCACCGCGGCTGTGCCGTAAGCAGACGTTACCGCTACAGTTGGTCTGCCCTGGTGTGATCGCATCCGGGCAGATCAAGCCTTGGGGCTGGTGAAGTCTATGCAGGGAGGCAAAGGAAAGGAATGAAAGGCCGTCTGTTGTTCGCGGTGTGCTGTGCCCTGGCAGGCATGGGCGCCACCGTGTCGGTGGCAGCACAGGCACCGCTGTCGAAGCTGATCTATGCGCAAGTACCCGCGCAGCGCATCGAGCCCTCTGAGTATCCGCAGTTCAAGCTGATCGAGGCGGAGCTGCGCAATACGGTACGGCGCCATGGTGACCGCAGCGTCCCCAACCGATTCTGCGCGGTTGGCTACCTGCTCGACCGCGGCACGGTGGAAACGGTGCTGATCTGGGACAACGCGCAATGGTTGATCCGCTGGTGGGGCGGCGATGCGCTGGCTACTTCGGAGGAGCGCTACGCGGTGTCGGCCTCGTTCTCACCGGTTACCGACCTGCGCACGGATCTGGTCGAGGACAACCGGTATCCGTTGGGCACACGCGCGATAGTGCGTGCCGATGCAGAGGCTTTGATTGCGGATTGCCAGGCGCACGGACGGCAGTACACCGTGCCGCCGCTGGCGCCGAAGGGCGAGGATGATGAGTATTGAGGGGGCATTGCAGCTGTTTGTAGGAGCGGCGTAAGCCGCGAAGCTGGCAATGCTTGAGTCGCAGCGTTCAACATGATTCGGAACAGTTGCGCTTGTTCGGTTTGATGCCAGAGGTCGGAATCGCTATCTGCTGGGTCTGTACGAGCTTCGCGGCTTACGCCGCTCCCACAAAGCCGGGGTTCAGGACAGCCTGCAGCTCGATGCAATCCACCGGGCAGGGCGGGATGCACAGCTCGCAGCCGGTGCACAGGTCGGCCAGCACGGTGTGCATGTATTTGGCGCCGCCGACGATGGCATCGACGGGGCAGGCCTGGATGCACTTGGTGCAGCCGATGCAGTCGGCTTCGACGATCACTGCAACCTGCGCCGGTTTGTGCTCACCACGGCTGCGGTCGTAGGGCAGGGCGGCAACACCTAGAAGATGGGCCAGTGCACGCGCGCCAGCGTCGCCACCAGGCGGGCAGTGATCAATTCCTGCGTCGCCAGCGGCCATGGCTTCGGCATAAGGGCGGCAGCCGTCATAACCACACTGACCGCATTGGGTCTGCGGCAGCAGACGGTCGAGGCGCTCGACCAGCGCAGCCGTTCTTTCTCCCGTTGGCAGAAGGTGGCGTGCAGCGTCGGATGAGGGTTGGGTATTCATTGGAGAGTCCTGCTGTTTGCTCTCACCTCAACCTCTCTCCTGGCGGGAGTGGGGCTCAGGTCAAGCATTTGCCGCGGTACCAGCGCTCGTGTGCCAGTGCCAGCATGGCTTTGTCTTCGCTGCTGTCGCCATAGGCGTGGATGCGTTGATAAGTGCCCAGGTCGAAGCGCTGGCGGATCAAGGTCACCTTGCGCGCGCCGCAGTCGCCCTCGGCGTAGCGCCCGGTGAAGCGGTTGTCCTGCACTTCGAGCCGGTTGCAGATCATCTGCAGGCCCTGTTGTTCGCACCAGTGCTGCAGGTACAGATCGAGCGAACCGGACACGACCGCCACGGTGTGGCCCTGCGCCTTGTGCCACCGGATCTGCTCCAGCATCTCCGGGCGCACCATGCCGGGCAGGTGCTCGCGGGCATAGTCGCGTGCCATCTGGCTGACTTCACCGGCATGGCGGCCGGTGAAGACCTGGGCGGTGACACGACGACGCACGCGCTGGGCCGAGATCAGCTTCAGCCGATACGCCAATACCCACGGCCCAACCCGCCACCACCCCTGCGCGCGCTGCTCCGGCGTGGCCACACGACGCAGGAACCGGCTGTAGGTGTCACAGACGGTAATGGTGTGGTCGAAGTCGAAGAGGGCGAGTTGCATGAGTGCCGGGAATGGGTAGTTGGGAGTTGGGAATCGCCAGCGTCGTGATTCCCTTCATCGCTACGGCTTTCGTTCTTCTGCAAACATGGTCGGGCCGGGGAGCTTCGGAAGTGATGAAGCCATGCTGCTGCTTCTACTACTCCCGATTCTCCCTTTCCGATTCCCCGCTTCAGCGAACCGGCATGCCCGGCAATGCGCCGCCATCGGCATCCAGCAGCGCCAGTGCGCCGCCGTCGAAACCAGCCGACAGGATCATGCCCTCGCTCAGGCCGAAGCGCATTTTGCGCGGGGCCAGATTGGCGATGAACACCACGTTGCGGCCAACCAGGGCTTCCGGCTCGGCATAGCTGCCGCGGATGCCGGAGAAGATCTGCCGCTGGCCGAGGTCGCCGGCGTCCAGCAGGAAGCGCAGCAGCTTGTCCGAGCCTTCGACGAAACCGCACTCCAGCACCTTGCCGATACGCAGGTCGAGCTTGGCGAAATCATCGATGCCGATGTACGCGGAAGCTTCACCGTCGGCCTTGGCTTCGGTCTTCACTTCAACCTTGGCGGGCTTTTCAGCCTTGGCCGGCTTGGCTTCTGCTGCAGGCTGGGCGGTGAGGGTGTCCTTGGAAGCGTCGGTCATTGCGTCAATCATCTTGGGGTCGATACGGGTGAACAGCGCCACGTAGGTGGCGATGCTGTGTGCGGTCAGCGGGGTGGTGATGTCGTCCCAGCCGTGGACCGGGGCGTTGAGGAAGCTCTCGGCCTGCAGTGCCGTGGCCGGCAACACCGGCTTGAGGGCAGTGACCAGCACGCGGAACAGGTTCAAGCCCTGGGTGCAGACCGCCTGCAATTCGGCGTCGGCACCCTCTTGCTTGGCGATGACCCACGGCTTGGTGTCATCGATGTACTTGTTCGCTTCGTCGGCCAGCGCCATGGTCAGGCGGATGGCGGCGGCTGCATCGTTACGCTCGTAGGCTTCGCGAATCGGTGCCAGCGCGGTGATGAAGCGATCGTACTGGGCCTGGTCCGGCAGCACGTCGGCGAGCTTGCCGTCGAAGCGCTTGGCGATGAAACCGGCGCAGCGGCTGGCCAGGTTGACGAACTTGCCAACCAGATCGGCGTTCACGCGGGCGGTGAAGTCGCTCAGGTTCAGATCCAGATCGTCGACGCCGCCGGAGGACTTGGCGGCGAAGTAATAGCGCAGCGCTTCCGGTGCCAGGCCGGCATCCAGGTAGGTGCGGGCCATGATGAAGGTGCCGCGCGACTTGCTCATCTTGGCGCCGTCCACGGTCAGGTAGCCGTTGACGTGCAGCTTGGTCGGCGTGCGCAGGCCGCTGCCCTTCAGCACCGCCGGCCAGAACAGGCCGTGGAAGTTGACGATGTCCTTGCCGAGGAAGTGGTGCAGCTCGGTGTTGCTATCTGCGGCGAGTACGGCATCGAAGTCGTCGCCGGTCTTGGCACACAGGTTCTTGAAGCTGGACAGGTAGCCGATCGGCGCGTCCAGCCACACATAGAAGTACTTGCCTGGCGCGCCCGGAATCTCGAAACCGAAGTAAGGCGCGTCACGCGAGATGTCCCACGCGCGCAGGCCGCCCTCGGCATCCAGCCACTCGGCCAGCTTGGCCTTCACGCCCGGCAGGGCCACGTCGCCGGCCAGCCACTCGCGCAGGAACTCCTGGAAGCGGCCGACTTCGAAGAAGTAATGCTCCGAATCGCGCATTTCCGGGGTAGCGCCGGACACCACCGACTTCGGCTCGATCAGGTCGGTCGGACCATAGGTAGCGCCACAGACTTCGCAGTTGTCGCCGTACTGGTCGGGTGACTTGCAGTTCGGGCAGGTGCCCTTGATGTAGCGGTCGGGCAGGAACATGCCCTTGGCCGGGTCGTAGAACTGCGCCACCGAGCGGCGGCTGATATGGCCGGCGGCGTCGAGTTTGGCGTACAGCGCTTCGGTCAGCTCGCGGTTGGTGGTCGAATTGGTCGAGTCGTAGTGGTCAAAATCCACGCCAAAGGCGGCGAAATCGCGCTCATGGCCGGCCTGGATGTTGGCGATGAAGGCTTCGGGGGTTACCCCGGCCTTCTCCGCGGCCAGCATGATCGGCGTGCCGTGGGTGTCATCGGCGCAGACATACCAGACCTTCTCACCCATCATTCGCCGCGCACGCACCCAGATGTCGGCTTGGATGTAACCCACCAGGTGGCCGAGGTGCAGCGGGCCGTTGGCGTAAGGCAGGGCATTGGTGACTAGGGCGTTGCGGGTCATGGCGATGATTTGCGGCAGGGGACCGGGGATTATCGCATGGCCGGAAAGAAGCAGCCCCGGAGGCCGGGGTTGCTGATTCCCTTCTCCCTGCGGGAGAAGGTGGCCCGCAGGGGCGGATGAGGGTACGGGCCCCAAGGCGACCCGACGGAACGAATAGCAAGTTTGCGCCTTACCCTCACCCCAACCCCTCTCCCGGAGGGAGAGGGGCTTCAGGCGACTTACTGGTCGCGCAGCCAGGTTTGGGTGCGGCAGATGAAGGCGATGCAGCCGGACACATCCAGCTTGCGGCCGTTGTCCACCAGCGCGACCTTGGAGCTGTAGGTCTTGCCCTTGGCCGGGTCCAGGATGGTGCCGTTGGCCCACTTGTTGGCGCCGTCCGGGCGGACATTCCAGAGGATGGTCATGCCTTCGATCGGCTTGCCCTTGTTGGCGCCTTCACATTTGTTGCAGAGCGGGTGTGGGCCGTGCTCGGACTGCAACACCTGCAGCACCTTGCCGCTGAGCGTGCCGTTGGCAGCCTGGCTGATCTCGACGATGGACTTCACTCGGCCGGTCTCGTCATCGATGGTGCGCCAGCGGCCCGCTGCGCTGTCACTGGCGCTGGCGGAGAAACCGGCGGCCAGCAGTGGCAGGGCCAGCAACAGGGTTTTGAAAGTCGTACGCATGTGTCCCCTCCCAGGGTGGGTTTGGTCAGCTGCCGGCGGCGCTGTTACGGGCCGAATGTAACCGCATTCGGTCCCGTACGGAATCCGCAGTGCAGCAGATTTTGCGGCCATGTAGTGCCGAGCCATGCTCGGCAGGGGCTTTCACGGTAATGCCTCAGAAGCAGCCCTCACCCCAACCCCTCTCCCGCAGGCGGGAGAGGGGCTTAAGCCGGGCGTCGCTCGCATCTGGCCTACTGCACCGTCACCCGCTTGCGGTTGTCGGCCGAAACCCGGTCGATCAGCTTGTTGTACGGGTCGAAGCCGGCTTCATCGGGCTTCTGGTCGACGGTAACGGTGATGCTCGGGGCAGCGGCGGTGATGTGGTGGCGCTGCAGGTACAGCACCTTCTCATCACGTTCCTTGCCGGAGGCACCCTTGGCGAACACACCAACCTCGATCCAGTCGTCCAGCGTGCCTGCGGTCTCCTTGCCCATGCCGTCGGCGTAGCGCTTGTCGGCGTGCAGCTGCAGGGTCACGTCGTAGCGGCCGTCCGCACGCATCTTCGCGTTGGCCTCGACCACGCGGTTGTCGTAGAAGCTGATCTTCTCGAACAGGTCGGTGATCAGACCCTGCTGCTCGGGCTTGGCTTCGGCGCGGATGAACTCCAGCAGCTCAGCCGAGGTGGTATACGGCGGTTGCTGGAAGGCCTTGGCCTGGATGAAGCGGGACAGGGCGCGGTTCAGTGCTTCCTCACCCATTTCCTCGCGTAGGCGATAGAACACCAGCGAACCCTTCTGGTAGTGGATGTATTGCTGGTTCTCGTTGCGATAGAGCGGTTGTTCCTCGACATCCTCGCCACCGCGGCCAGATAGATATCTGTCCAGTTCATCCTTCAGGAACTGGCGCATGTGGCCGCGTCCGTATTCCTTCTCCATCACCATCAGGGCAGAGTACTGCGATAGTGATTCGGTCAACATCGTTGCGCCTTGGACGTTGGCGCTGATGACCTGATGGGCCCACCATTGGTGCGCGGCTTCGTGCGCGGTTACATAGAAGACATAGTCGACGCTGTCCTTGTCGCGCAGGTCTGCGATGAAGCCTATCGACTCCGAGTAAGGGATCGTATTGGCAAACGCTTGGGCGAAGGTGCCGGTGTAGCTGGGGAACTCGATCACACGGAATTGCTTGTGCTGATATGGGCTGAAGTTTGCCTCGTAGTAGGTGAGTGACTTCTGCACCGCCTCGATCATCCGGTCCACGTTGTACGGATGCTTGGCGTCGTAATAGATTTCGATAGGGATGTTCTTGTACATGCCCTTTTTCACCTGCCAGCGTGCCGACAGATAGGCGTAGAAGTTCAGCATCGGCCGGTCCATGGCGTAGCTGAAGCAGCGACGGCCATCGCGTTCGAACTCCCTCTGCAGGTAACCCGGTGCCAGCGCGATCTGGTCCGGTGCGGTGCAGACGGTGCTGCGGAAATCCAGCCAGTCGGCATCGTTGGAGATGTAGGTATTGGAGCGCGCGGCTTCATCCTCCAGCTTGGGCATGCGCGTGGGTTCACCGAGGTCACGCTTGCGGCGTTCGTTGCGGTCGCTGATCTCCGCGCCGCTGTCATAGCCAAAGGCCGGCAGTACACGGCTGTTGAAGAAGCTGCCGTTGTCGACGATCTGGGTCTGTGCCTGGTCGGAAGTGATGCCGTTGGGGTGGATGTCGACAGTGAAGCGGATATCGCGTTCCTCGCCCGGTGCCATCGGTGCATCCAGGTGATAGATGCGGTAGCCCAGCTCCTCATCGTGGGTGGTCAGTTTGGCGCCGCCCATCTCGATGCTGGCCAGGGTCTTGTCATCGCCCATCGCGACGTGGATGTCGGGGATGGCGGTCGCATGGGTATTGCGCACGCGGTAGACGCCGTCGATGCGCACGGACTGGGTCTCCGGGTGCAGGTCGACGTTGTTGTCGATGGCGATGATGCGCGGCTGCGGCAGGTCCTTGTACTTGCGATAGTCGCGCTCGTAGCGGGCCTGGCGGTCCAGCAGCTGGTCCGGCGAGACAAACTCGTTGCGGACGTTGGTATTCCAGTACAGCCAGCCGCCGCAGGCGATGAAGGCCAGCACTGCCGCCGCCAGGCCGCCTCCCAGCGGGCCACGCAGGCGCTGCTTGGCCAGGCGCAGGCGTTGCCGCCAACCCGAGTCCACGCCGCGCACCCACAGGGCGGCGCACAGCAGCAGCAATACCAGCAGGAACAGCGTCCAGTAGCCCTGGAAGGCCAGCTGCCCGGTCAGGAAGTGACCGTAACCATTCATGTCCGAGTACGGCGCATTCGGCCAGCTGCCGAAGTTGTACAGGTTCTGGGTGTAGTCGAGCATGCCCAGCACCGACTGCCCGATCAGCAACAGGATCAGCAGCGCGTAACCCATGAACTTGTTGTTGCTCAGTACCTGCAGCACCAAGGCCATGCCGCCCATCAGGATGTAGACCCCCGAGTCCAGCGCCAATGTCTTGAAGTACAGCAGCGGCTCGATCTGGGTGTAACCCTTGCTCAGCTGGATGGCGATGGCGGTAACTCCGCCGACCGCTTGGAACGCCAATACCACTGCGATCAGGGTCAGGAATTTGCCCAGCAGTGGCACCCAGTTCGGCACCGGCATGGCATCGCTGATGCCGGCGATGCGCGCGCTCCGCTCACGCCAGACCAGCTCGCCGGCGTAGAACAGCACGATGAAGATCAGTACGAAACTGAAGCTTCCCTGCAGCGCTTCCAGCATCTGCGACGTCACCGGCCAACTGGGTGTGCCGTACATGGTGCGGCGGTGCAAGGCGTTGGGGACGAAGTTGGCCATCGCCAACGCTAGTAGTACCAGGAATGGCACGCTGCGGAAGGTGCTTTTCGCATCGAAGGCAACTTGTCGCAGCAGTTGCTGCCAGCCTGTGCGTGTTGTAAATGCAGGTGTCGTCTTTGGAACGTCGACACTGGTGCTCCTGCGTACGGAGCTGGTCGTGGTTACGGCCTTGTCGCCGCGCTTGCGGCCGGTGCCACTGCGCTCGGTGCGGAACAGCAAGAAGGTTGCGGCATACAAGATGGCGGTGATACCCATCCACATTAGACGGTTTTCCAACAGATACCCGCTGAAAGCGGGCAGGCCCGTATTGCTCTCCTCTGCGGACCAGTAGCGCATCGCCAGTCCTAGAGGGCGCAGGCCGAACGGATCAAGCAGCGCAACGATGTGGCGGTTGTCGACGTCTGCCAGAAGGCTGCCGCTGACGAAGTACAGGACAAAGAACGCTATGACGCCAATGTAAACCCAGAGAATGCTGCGGGTAACTACGGCTAGTAGTGACAGCAATGAGGTCGCGAACAGTAGGTTTGGCACCAGCATGATGCAGAACGACCAAACATACGGTCGCAATGACACGGGGCCGAGTCGGGCGGAATCGATCCATGGCATGAACTGTGCCACGAAGGTGCCGATGGCGATGACCACGTACATCATCAGGCTGGCAAGCAGTGCCGCGCCTATGCGGCCGAGAAGATAATGACGACGTTTGATGGGGCTTGAAAAGATCAACTCGTCTGTATTCAGATCGAAATCGCGAAGCAGGGCGTTGCTGACGAACAACGTTACAACCAACAAACCAAGTATCGAAAATACAGCCAGGAAAAACGCAATAACCGACGGTGCATTGCGGTGCACATTGCCGATGCCACCACCGATCTGGATGGCATCGCTGGAGGCAGCGCCGAAGGCGAGGAGTGCGAACAGTGCTGCAAGCAGCCACAACAACGGGGAGCGCAGCTGCTCACGCAGCTCAAAGCGCAGGAATGCAAGAGTCATGGTCGTCTCCGTCAGGCGGCCTGCGCCTGCAGGCGCAGGCGCTGGAAGTAGACGTCCTCGAGGCCCGGCGCGACCGGTTCGAAGCCTGCTTCAGGGCAGTTGTCGGCGAATACGTGGATTACCGGGTGGCCGCCAACCAGTCGCGTCGACAGCACGGTGAAGCGGCTTTCGTAATCAGGCAGCGCGGTTTTGGCCACCTGCTTGCGCCAG
Organism: Stenotrophomonas sp. STEN035; assembly: GCF_056759935.1. Classification (NCBI taxonomy): domain Bacteria; kingdom Pseudomonadati; phylum Pseudomonadota; class Gammaproteobacteria; order Lysobacterales; family Lysobacteraceae; genus Stenotrophomonas; species Stenotrophomonas sp. STEN035. The sequence goes on along the minus strand of NZ_JBRRDY010000013.1, from coordinate 10,347 downwards.
ACCTGCGCCTGCAAGGCATTGATGGCCTCGGTGGGGCGCCCGGTCAGCAGCACCTCGCCCTTGTTCATGATGGCCATGGTCGGGCACAGGTCGGTAACGTCCTCGACGATATGCGTGGACAGGATCACCGCCACGTTCTCGCCGATCTCGGCCAGCAAGTTGAGGAAGCGGTTGCGCTCTTCCGGGTCCAGGCCGGCGGTAGGTTCATCGACGATCACCAACTGCGGGTTGCCGAGCAATGCCTGGGCGATACCGAAGCGCTGGCGCATGCCGCCGGAGTAGGTGCCGAGTTTGCGCTTGCGTGCATCCCACAGGTTGACCTGTTGCAGCAGCGCTTCGACCACTTCCTTGCGCTGCTTGCGCGCGGTGAGGCCCTTGAGTACGGCGAAATGGTCGAGCAGATCGAGTGCGCTGACCTTCGGATACACACCGAAATCCTGTGGCAGGTAGCCGAGCTTGCGGCGCAGCGCGTCCTTGTCGCGCAGGATGTCGATGCTGGCGCCATCAGCGGTAGTCAGCGTGGCGCTGCCAGCGTCGGCTTCCTGCAGGGTGGCCAGGGTGCGCATCAGCGAGGACTTGCCGGCGCCATTGGGGCCGAGCAGGCCGAACATGCCGCGAGGGATGTCGAGATCGACGTTCTTCAGTGCGTGTACGCCATTGGCGTAGGTTTTCGACAAGCCACGGATCTGCAGCATGGGGACCGAACCTCTCCTTGGATGATGGCTGTCACATTCAGCTACAGCCGGGCTCCGGGCAATGCGCCGGAAGTCATTAGGTCCAAGGACGTAGGTACGGTCGGGATGTGACCTGATCTTGCGCCCTCCCTTTGGCCGAAGGCCAAGGGGAGGGTTGGGGAGGGGTTGGCTTTATTGCTTCTGACCTTGCTTTGGCTTCGCGGCTTACGCCGCTCCCACAATCTGAGGCGCTGATGTGTTGCCGGGAAAGCCCCTGCCGAGCATGGCTCGGCACTACCGAGCTGGCGTCTCGTAGAGTTCCAGCGGCAGATCGTCGGGGTCGGCGAAGAAGGTGAAGCGGCGGCCGGTGAACTCGTCCACGCGGATTGGTTCGCAGGCAACGCCTTCGTGCTGCAGATGGGCGACCACTTCATCCAGTGCTGCAACGCGGAATGCGAGGTGGCGCAATCCACAGGCTTCAGGCCGGCTGGGGCGTGCGGGAGGATTCGGGAAGGAGAACAGTTCCAGCTGGCTGCCATCGGGCAGGCGCAGGTCCAGCTTCCAGGAGTCACGCTCGCTGCGGTAGTTCTCGGCAATCACTTCCAATCCGAGAATGCGCACATAGAAGTCACGCGAACGTGCGTAGTCTGCTGCAATCACCGCGACATGATGGATGCCAAGCAGGCTCACCGCGCGGCATCCAGCCAGCGCCGTGCGATGTCGATGGCCAGCGCATAGGGTTCGGGTTCGTTGCGGTTGCTCAACACGATCACCGTCAGCTTCTGCTTGGGATAACGCACGATCACATTGCGGAAGCCGATGCTCTCGCCGCTATGCCATAGCGCATCCCCATTGATGCGCCAGCCGAAGCCATAGAACGGCACGTCGGGTTCGCTGGTTTTCGTTGCCGGGCTGAAGGCCAGTTTCAGCGACGTCGCTTTCAACAGGCGCTCGTCGTACAACGCTGCATCCCACTTGGCCAGGTCGTCGATGGAAGAATAGATGCCGCCATCGCCGAGCACGGCACTGGTGGTGCTCTGGTCGGTGCGCTGCCAGCGACCATCGATCAGGCTGTTGCCATAGGTGCGATTTGGCACCTCATCGACGCCGTCCTGATGCGCGTAGGTGTTGCTCATGCCCAGCGGCAGGAAGATGCGCTGGCGCAGGAAGCTGGCGAAGTCGCTGCCCGAGGCCTTGCCAACCACCAGCGCCAGCAAGGCATAGCCGCTGTTGCTGTAGCGGTAGTCGCTGCCCGGCGTGAAGTAAGTCCGGTTCTCTTTCTGCAGCAGCTGCAGCACGTCGGTGTCATGGACCTGACGGGTGTCGACCGGGTCCATCAGGTCTTCGTAGTCGAGCAGGCCGCTGGTGTGACTGAGCAGCTGGCGCAGGGTCATCGTGTCGGCGACTGCCGGCAGGCTGGGCAGCCACTTCTTCAGTGGGTCGTCGATGCCCAGCTTGCCGTCTTCGGCGAGCAGCAGGATTGCCGCGGCGGTGAACTGCTTGCTGACCGAGGCCAGCCGGAAATTGCTGGCCGGAGTAACCGCAGTGCCGTCTTCCAGTACCGCCAGCCCGTAGCTGCGGCGGAACGCGGGCTGGCCATCTTTCAATACCAGCACCGAGGCGCCGGGTACCTGGCCGTCATAGCGTTGCATCAGGCCATCGATGCCCGCATCAGGCGGCGCCAACGGGGCTGCACATGCAAGGCTGGAGCACGCGAACAGGCAGAGCAGGGCGAGTCGGGGTTTCCAGCGTGGCATGGCGGCTCCTTGGCAGGTGATCAGGTTTTCTTGCTGGCGATCCAACGGTCGATCTTGGCTTCAAGGATCTCCAGCGGCATGGAACCGTCCTTGAGGATTTCATGATGGAACTCGCGTGGGTCGAAGCGATCGCCAAGCGCGGCTTTGGCCTTGTCGCGCAGCAGGCGGATCTTGATCTCGCCTACGCGGTAGGCCAGGGTCTGGCCGGGCAAGGCCATGAAGCGCTCGACTTCCGACGCGGCGTCAGCGGCGGGAATATCGGCGTTCTTGACCATGTAGTCGGTGGCCTGCTGGCGGCTCCAGCCGGCGGCATTGAGGCCGGTGTCGGCTACCAGCCGCACGGTGCGCAGCAAGGTGGTCTGCAGATAGCCGAGCTGGTCGTAGGGGTCGTTGTACAGGCCCAGTTCCTGGCCTAGCGACTCGGCGTACAGGCCCCAGCCTTCGACATAGGCAACATCGCCACCGAGGCGGCGGAAGCGTGGCAACGCGGTCAGTTCCTGCTGGGCACCCAACTGGTAGTGATGGCCGGGAATGGCTTCGTGCAGGTATTGCATGGTCACTGCCCAGCGCTTGCGTGAGGGCAGGTCGCTGGTGTTGACGTAGAGCACGCCTGGCTGCTGGCCATCTGCACTGCCCGGCTGGTAGCTGGCGGCGCTGGAGGTGGCGGCGCGCTCGGCTTCGACGGCCTTGATTTCCAGGCTGGCCTTGGGTTGCTCGTTGAACAGGGCCGGTACCACTGCGCTAACCCGACGCCCGGTCTCGGCATAGCGGGCCAACAAGGCGTTGGCGTCGCGGAACACGAATTGGCGGTCATTGCGCATCGCGGTGAAGGCTTTCTGCTGCGAGCCGCGGATCTTGGCTTCCTTCATCACTGCATCGATGCGCGCCTGCAGGTCCTTGACCTCCTGTTCGCCCAGCGCGTGGATCTCGGCCGGCGTGCGTGCCGGCGAGGTGCTGCTGGCGACGTTGTGTGCATACCACGCGCGGCCATTGGGGAGCGCGGCCATGCCATCGGTGCTACGTGCGGCGGCCATGTATTCGGTGGCGATGAAACCGCGCAGCGAGCGGTAGGCCGGCATGATCCGGTTCTCGATCATGCGCTTGTATTCGGCAGTGAGCCTGGCCTTGTCCTCGGCGGAAAATTCCGCCGGCATATTACGGATCGGGCCCCAGAACAGACTTTCTTCTGCCGTAGGTTTGATCACTGCATCCAGCTGCGGCAGTACTTTTTCCATCAATGCGCGGGGCTGTACCACGCCAGCGGCCTTGCCTTCGCGCATGTTGGCGATGGCCTGGTCGAACAACGGTGGAATGCCGAGTGAGCGCTTGGACCAGTTCTCATAATCCTTGACCGTGCGGAACGGCTGCGCGCCGGCACCTGAGCCCAGCACGGCAATGATGCTGGACAGGTTGTAGTACTGGTTGATCGGCAACATCCAGGTCGGGTACTGCTCGCCGGCCAGCGAGACCTGTGCGTCGCGCACGAAGATCTCGTAGCTGAGCAGATCCTGGCCCTGCAGGCCGGTGGCGCCGACGGCTTGGACCTTGCCCAGCCACTCGACCATGAAGTCGTGCGATTGCTGGCGCGAGGCCGAGGACAGGAAGTTGGGTAGCTGGTCGTTGTAGCGCGGATCGCCCTGGAAGGTGGCCTGCAGCGGGTTCAGCCGCATCGAGGCATCCCAGTATTCGTCATAGATGCGATTGAGCTTGGCCGCGTTGTCCTGCTTGATCGGCAGTGGCACCGCTGCCGGTCGGCGCGGGGCCGGGCGCGGGGTGCTGCGCGGCTTGGGCTTGGCGGCGCGGCTTTGAGGCGCTGCCTGGCGCTGGCTTTTCTTTTTGGCCGCGTCGGCAGGGGCCGCAACGGACAGCGTCATGATCGTGGCAATGGCAAGCGCAAGCAGGCGCAACGGGCTGTAAGGCATCAGGTGTTCCGCAAATACATCGACCCGGGAGCTTGCCCGATATCAGCGGAGACGACCAGCCGTGGCGCGGATGAACACGTGCCGGCGATACAGCTCTGGTTGTGCCCCATGCCCTGCGGTGGCTGCCGCAAGGCATGGGATAAGGCTTAGCGGTCGACCGAACGGGTGAATGGCACGCTGTCCGGGGCGACCGCGCCGCCGGAAATGATGAAGCTCATGGCCTGATCCACGGTCCAGTCGGTGGGCGTGAGCAGCTCGACCGGGACGATTTCCAGATAGCCGGAGGTCGGGTTGGGGGTGGTGGGTACATACACGGCGGCCAGTTCGCGGCCGGTGCCCTGTTCCTTGAGTACCCGGGTGACCAGTCCGATGGACTTCATGTCCCGGTGCGGGAAGTCGATCAGCACCACGCGTTGGGTGCTGCCGGGCTTGGTCTGCAGGATGTCCAGCAGCTTCTTGGCGCTGTCATAGATGATGCTGGCCAGCGGAATGCGGCGGATAACCGCACCAAACCAGCGGAGCAGTTGCTGGCCGATCACCCGGCGGCTGAGGATGCCAACCAGCAGGATCACCAGCAAGGTGGCCAGCAGGGCGGTGATGTCCTGCATCCATTCGACCTTGATCCAGCCCAGATAATCCGGGAACGAGGCGGCAATACGCTCGGAAAGCGGCACGATCAGCGGGCTGCTGATGCCCGAGAGCAGGACGAACACGAATTTGACGACCACCCAGGTCAACCAGATCGGCAGCAGGGTCAGCAGGCCGGTGAGGAAAAGACGTTGCAGGGAGGGGCGGGGGGCGGGGGAGACGGCTTCTGGCGACATCCGCGAATTGTATCGTTCGGCTGTCATCCGTATGTGCGCCGCTGAACGCTGGAACGGCTGCGTTCAGAGAAATCTGTGTTGCTGCCGTAGTTCAGTCCGTTCTGCGTGCTTCGGGCTTGAGCCGCACATAGACCTGTTTGCGCACCCGCGCAATGACTTCACCTTGCGCGTCGAGCACATCGTTCTCGAACCAGTGCAGGTATTTGTCGCCGTTGGCGGTGGCGGCCTTGACCTCCTCCAGCGTGGCGTCGTCCAGCCGGAATTCGGTCCACACCACACCACGGCCGGGCTTGAGGAACTCGATGGTGCCGGCCTTGTCCCAGACGAAGTAGCGGCTGCCCATGTTCTGCAGCAGGCACAGCATCCAGAACGGGTCGGTCATCGCGAACAGGCTGCCGCCGAAATGGGTGCGCACGTAGTTCACGTTCCAAGGCCGCTGCCGCAGCTCGACCCGCACGTAACGGTAGTCGGCGCTGATGGCGGTGACGTGGATGCCGGCGAACAGGAACGGAGGCCACAGGTTGATGCCGCGGCGGAACAGGCTGGCTTTCATTGCGGATGCGGACTGACAGGGGAACCGGAGTCTAGCATTCGCAGGCGTATGGAAAGGCTCAGTGCGGCCAGGGCGGGGCGATCCGGTAGCCATCGCGGCCGGCCTGCTTGGCTTGGTAAAGGGCGGTGTCAGCGGCTTCGAACAGGCGTGCCGGGCCGTCGTCGGGGCCGGGCAGCACGCTGCACACGCCGATGGTGACGGTGGTTCGGGTCTTGCTGTGCTGCGCCTTGTCGACCGGGATGCTGAGTTGGCGTACGCGGCTGATCAAGCTCTGCACCAACTGCTCGGCGCCGGCCGGCGGGGTGTCGGGCAGGATCAGGGCGAATTCGTCACCACCGAAGCGCGCGGCAAGGTCGCGCGGACGCCGCGCCATATCGTCGATGGTGCGGCCCAGGTAACGCAGCAGGCGATCGCCGACGTAGTGCCCGTGGCTGTCGTTGCAGCTCTTGAAGTGATCCACATCGATCAGCAGCAGGGTCAGCGGGCGGCCACTACGGCGGGCGGCATCGGTCTCCCGCCGCAGCGTCTCTTCAAAGCGCATGCGGTTGGCCAAGCCGGTGAGGGGGTCACGGTTGGCTTGGCGACGCCAGTAACGCATCTGCCATAGCGTCCAGAACAACAGCATGCCGATGAAGCCAGCGGTCGCTGCAACCGGTGCGAACCATAGGTTGGCGCCATGCAACAGAGCCAGGCTCAGCAACACAGGGGCGGGGATGGCCAGTGCGCCCAGCAGCCAGCGTTGGCGGATGGCAGAGGTGATGCCCAGCGCGCCCAGTGCCACCAGCGCGATGGTGATTGCAGTTTGCAGCAGCGGTGGCAGCGGGCGTATTGCGTTGCCCGCCAGCAGCATCGAAGCGACGTTGGCTTGATACTCGCTGCCACTCATCCAATTGTCGCGCGAGGTCGGGGTGAGCAGGCGAGGGGCGATGCCGCTGGCGGTCATGCCGACAATGACCAGGCGGTCCTTCAGCAGGTCGCTGGGTATCCGGCCCTCAAGCACGTCGATATAGGACATCTGCGGAAAGCTGCCGGGTGGCCCGGCATAGCGCAGTCGCACGTAGTGATCGCGATGCCATTGATAAGGAGAGCCGTTCCGTGGCGCAGGATCGACCATGCCCGGTAACGGCTCGTTGATCCCGGCCAGCGCGGCACCGAGCGCAGGCCAATGTGGCGAGCCGATGCCGGCCTTGAGATAGACACCGCGTGCAACACCGTCACCATCCACTTCGATATCGGTGTGTGCGAGCTTGGCTGCCGCTTTGGCAATGGCGGGTACCGGTAGCAGCTCCTCAGGTACTGCTTCGTCACTGGCCGGTGCGGCCAGTACCGGCAGCACGACCCGCCCATTGCGGCGGATCGCGGCCGCCAAGGCATTGTCCTGGCTGGCGTCCTTGCGATCGGCGTCGGGGAGCATCAGGTCCAGTGCAACACGCTCCACGCCCGCCTGGTGCAGGCGATCCAGCAGCCGCGCATGAACGCTGCGTGGCCACGGCCATTGGCCCAGTTGCTGCAGGCTGCGGTCGTCGATGGCGATGATCGCCAAGCGGGGGTCGGGCGGGTACTCCCAGTTGCCCACCAACAGGTCATAGCTGGCGACATCCTGTTGCCAGAACACCCGCGCATGGCTGAGCCAGCCAACCACCAGCACGCAGCCGAGTACAAACAGCAGCCTTACCTGCCAGCGCGGCCGTAGTGGCCTCATAAGGCGAGCAGCAGCAAGACGCCTGCGCCCACGCCATAGCAGAGCCGGCAGCGCAGCTGGATCTGCTGAGGGGTGGAGAAGGTGCTGGCATAGCCATCGTCTTCGATGCTCTGCACGCGCACATACAGGGTGCCGCCACGCCAGGGTTGCTTGAAAGCGATCTCGGGGGTGTCCACTTGTTCGTCCAGCAGCAGTCGGGAGAAGTCTGCCTTGCGCGAGATCTGCACGCGATAGTGCTGGGCGGCGCTGTCGGCCGGCCAGCGCAGGGTCAGCAGGCCCTTGCGGTCTCTTGCCGAGTCCAGTGGCGTCGCAACGGGCACATCGCTGAGTTGCAGCGGCAATGCCTGGCCGTAGCGGCCCGGGTTGTTGTCGCCATCAATTGAGGCCAGTCGCCAGAAATAGCTCCCAGCCGGTAGTGGGCTGCGGATGCGCAACTGCTGGCCACTGGCCTGTTGTTCGACCAAGGGTTGCAGGAAGTTCGGATCGTCGGCGATCTGCAGCACGCTGCCAGTGGCGCCGGCAACCTTGGCCCATTGGAAGCGGGGCTGCAGCTGATGCACGGTCTGCCCATGCAGCGGCGCCAGCGTCAAGGGTGCGGGAAGGCCTTCGGGCACCAGGAAATCATGCTCGGCATCCAGGCCTTCGACGCCATCGGTGTCGATGGCACGGACCAGCAGGCGCAGCTGGCCGGGCGGCAAGCTCTCGATGCGGATCTGCGGCTCTGTCAGCTCTCGGGCGAACAGGACGACGTCCGGCGTCGCCGCAAGCACTACCTCTACCCGATAACCTCTGGCGGCATTCAGCGGTTGCCAGGCAGCCAGCAACGGCAGTGGCTGCAGCCGTAATTGTGATTCAAGCAGCTGCGGGGCCGGCAGCAGTTGTTGCGGTTGTGTCGGCGCGCTGCCCGCTGCGCGGACCAGGGTTGCATGGCCGCCACCGATCACCCGCTGGCCGGCACGATTTCCAACCTGGACACGCCCCTCGACGACTTCGGTGGCGGCCGGGCTGTCCTCGTCACCGGCGTTTACCCGGAACAAGGTGCCGCGCACGCTGCTGGTCGCGGTCGGCGCGGTGATGATGTAGCGCGATGCCGGCCCGCGCGCTGGCGTTACCTGGTTGCTGCTGCGTCCGCGCTGCAGGCGCATGCGGGTATCCACCATGCCGGTGGCGCCATAGCTGCTGAGCTGGTCCAGCTGCAACAGTGAGTTCTCACGTAGCTGCAGGCGTGAATCATCGGCAAAGCGGAGGGTGACGCTGGCATCGTCGCCGGTCTGCAACTGGCTGCCGATCGGTAGCAGCATGTTGGCCTGCACGGCGCGCGTGCCGTTGACCGGATCGCTCACCTGGGCCTGGCCGCGCGACGCGACCACCCGTGCTGGTGCAGGTTGTACCCGCAGCCAGGCAATAGGGAAGCGCAAGGTCTGACCGGGCGCGAGCCGGTACGGATCGGCGATCCTGTTGTGCGCCTGCAACTGTTGCCACTGCACATCGGCCTTCAGGTAGCGTGCGCCCAAGTCCCACAATGTGTCGCCGGGGCGTGCGCGGTAGTTCCAGTCTTGTGCAGTGGCCAGCGTTGTCCAGCACAGCAACAACGCAGCTACCAGCAACCGCAGGAGGGATGGGCGAACGTCGATGTTTCTCACGGCCACTTTGGCTCCAAAAACGCGTGTCCGTTACGCTGACATCGTGCTGCTTGCAACTTCATCGTCGTGCGATCCAGGGCGCCGTGGCGAGGGCCACGGCAGGATCATCCACGATGAGCTGTGAATTTTCGTGCAATTGACACGCAAATTGAACTGTCTGGCATCAAGTTAAAACAGTAGCGAAGACATCTTCCGGCGGTAGCGACCCACCAGGTCTTCGTCTTCGATCACCCGGAACGCGTCGATCAGCGCTTTCTTGGGCAGGCTGTCGCGGAAGCTGCGGTCGATGCGCAGCATTTCGATGAACTGCTCCAGCGCGGCTTCGTCTTCGCCTGCCAATAGATGGTGGATGCCGAGCAGGTAGCGGGCTTCCAGGTCATTGCCGTCGGCCTGCAGGCGCGCCGCCAATACATTGGTAGCCGGTGCTTCCTGCAACGCGGCGGCAAAGTCCAGGCGCGCGCGCCCGCGAATGGCGCGGTCATCGGTGGCGAGGTTGGCCGGCAAGCCGTCCAGTAGCTGTCCTGCCTCGCTGGTTGCGCCGGTTTTGAGCAGTGCCAGGGCCAGATCGAGCTTGAGCTCGGCCTTGTCCGGCTCAGCGGCAATGGCCTCGCGCAATGCGGCGACTTCGGCCTGTGGGTCCAGCGGCAGCGCCTGGATGTCTTCTTCGACGGCAGCAGCCGGTTCAGCAGGCATGACACCGTGCTGGGTCAGGAACTCGCGCAGCTGGCCCTCGGGCATCGCGCCGGGGAATCCATCAACGATCTGCCCGTCCTTGATCAGGAAGACGGTGGGCACCGAGCGGATCTGGAAGGCGGCAGCGACCTGTTGTTCTTTGTCCACATCGACCTTGGCCAGCTCGAACGCACCGTTGTATTCGCCGGCGAGCTTTTCCAGCAGCGGCCCCAAGCTTTTGCACGGGCCGCACCAGGTGGCCCAGAAATCGACCAGCACCGGGGTCTGCATGGATTTCTGCAGGACTTCGGCTTCGAAGGTTTCGGTGGTGGCCTCGAATACGTGGGGAAGATCGCTCATGGCTGGCTACGTTGCTGTCAGGAATGTCCTTTATGGCGACGGCGGGGCGGGTTCTCAACCTCTGTGGGGTCTGGTGAGATAAACAACAGGTGGGCAGGCTGCAGGGCGGTAGGCGCAAGGCTTCACTGATAGTGCCGTAGTGGCGGACACACCAACCGACAGCGAGAAAACAAGAGGCCACAAAAACCAATAGACCGGGCACAAGAAGAAAAACGCCCCCCAACTACATCCCCAGCCGAG
>NZ_JBRRDY010000012.1:0-121966 GCF_056759935.1 Stenotrophomonas sp. STEN035 | reverse complement strand
GCCGAGCCATGCTCGGCATGAGGCTTTCCCGTTAACTCCCCTTGCCGAGCATGGCTCGGCACTACCCTTGCTCAGAACTCGAGCACCTCACCATCAGCGGGAACCCGCAGGCGATCCGCCAGCCCAGCCTCCTGCGCAGCCAGCAGCAACGCCTGCCGACTCACAGGGCAATGGCTCAACGCCTCCAGATGGTTGGCAACAACAAGGCCTTCGGCAATTCGCGTAAACGCCAGCGCCTCATCCACCCCCATGATGATCTCGCCGCCAAGATCAAAGCGCGCGCCGCCGGCTGGAATGACACAGATATCCGGCTGATGCCTGCGCACAAAGTCTTCGACGGCGGGCGTAAGCACGGTATCTCCAGACAGATACAGACTAGGCTCGCCGGGCATCTCAATCAGATAGCCCACGCCGTGCTCCATGAAGCGCCCGATCACACCGCGGCCGTGAGTGCAGCGCACGGTACGAATGTTTCCGTCCAGAAATGGACTGCCAAGTTCATGCGCCTCAGGCAACGGCTGCACGTTCAAACCGCGCGTCGCCAGATGCCCAGCATCATGCGGCGTGCAGATCACCGGAATGCGACGCTCACGCAACCAGCGTTTGCCGGCACGGTCCAGATGATCGAAGTGGCCCTTCTGACAGTGGGTAATCAAACAGTGGGTGACCGACTGCAGCGCCGGTTCGGCTTCAGCTGGCAGATCCACCAGCGGGTTACGTTGCAGACCGGCAAACAGGCGCAGCGGCGGCAGCGCCGCCCTGCCCGCCAGCATCGGATCGACCAGGATCCGATGCGGGCCGATTTCGACAATGATCGTAGCGTTGCGGAGCTGCTGGATTTTCATGGCTTGGCCGGTAGAAAGAGGCCCCATGGTGAGCCGGCGCAGCCTGGTCGATAATGGCGAGAAACGCCATATTCCATTCAATTCCGGCCATGCCAAGAACCTGCCAGATCGGCCTCCTGCTCTATCCCGGCTGCATGCCTGCCGGCCTGCTTGGCTTCGCCGATCTGCTGCATGCAACCAATCGCCGCACCGGCAAGCCGCTGTTCCAAACCCGTTTCGTCGGCTTGAAAGCCGGGCCGGTCAACTGCAGCCAAGGTCTGGAAATGCAGGCCCATGGCAGCGTCGACGACCCACTTCTCGACGCCGTGCTCGTACCCGGGTTCTGGGCCGAATCCGCAGCCGAGGTAGAAGCCACGCTGCACAACAACGCCGCACTGATAAGAGCGCTTGCGCGGCTCCCCAAGCGCTCGCGGTTGTGGAGTTACTGTGTGGGCGTCAGCCTCGCTGCAGCCAGTGGACGTCTGGATGGGCAAGCCGCCACCGCCACCTGGTGGCTGCTCGACAACCTGAGCAAGCGCCATCCGAAGATACGCTGGCAAGCAGAGAACACCTGCATCTACGCAGCGCGACAAGCCACGGCAAGCGGCGTCAGCGGCTACCTGCCGATTGCGCAGCATCTGATCGAACAGGCAGTCAGCCCCGCCATCCTGCAGGATCTGGTCAAGCTGATGGTGCTGCCAAGGCCGGCGCAGACCCACGATGCCTTCCAGGCGCTGAGCCTCATCCAGCAATCCAGCAGCCTGCTGCGCAAGCTGCACGCATTGGTCGAGACATTGCCTGCCGATCAACTGACCGTGGACAAGCTCGCAGAACTACTGGAGATGTCTGGCCGCACACTTGCGCGCAAGGTGAAGGGCGAAACCGGCTGCCCCGCAGCAACGTATTCGCGCCGAATAAAACTTGCGCAGGTAGCCGAGCGCTTGACGCTGACCTCGGCATCGCTTTCAAGCATCAGCAACGAACTTGGCTTCAGCAGCGACTCGAACCTGCAGCGGATGTTCAAGGAGCTGACCAAGCTCACGCCCATGCAGTATCGGCAGCGGTTTTCGCGCGAATGATGGCAACGAGCCGAGCATGGCTCGGCACTACATCGCATCACGCATGACTGGGCTTCGCGCATCCTGCTCGTCGTTGAAACACGATGCGCACAGATGTTGGCGGCCATCCAAGCCAGAAAGCCAGCCCCTATTTGGTGCCAGCTGCGTTATCGCGCCGGAACAGCTCCCACTCTTCGATCTGGGTGCCATCGGCAAGGTGGCAGATGCAGTACTCGCCACCTTCGCTGTTCTTCTTGATCTCGACCTTGCCGCCCTTCTTCACGCAATACTCGGATGCAGGATTGGCCATGCCTACGCGCGGCGCGGCGGTATCGGTCTTCGCGTCATTTTTCGGTGCACAGCCCGCGACCGCAGCGGACATCAACAAGGCAAGGGTACAAAGAACAATAGATTTCATGGATGCTCTCCAGGGCGACTGCCCTATTCTCGGCAGCAGACCAGCAACAGATTGTGATGACCTTGCGGCCTTCCGCCAACTCGGTGGAGCACTGCATTCGACGCCTCGTGCGAGAGCATTGCACGCACGTATCGATTATGGGAGAGAGCGCCAAGGACTACAGCCAAGGACTTGGATTGCCGGAATGGCCTCCGCGCCAACCGTCCACTGAACACAACAGCGCTACCCGCAGCATTGCGCTGCAGCTGCAGGTTTGAATGCCCATCTGCCAGCCAGTAAAATCCGCCCTTTGTAGAAGGAGAGGAACGTGGCCAAAGACGAGCTGCTTCACGACATGTTGAACACCTTGGACAGGCTTATCACCGTCTTCTCTTCAGCCACCCCGGATGAGAAAGCCTGGCGCGAGGCGATCATCGAGATGCGTGAGATCCGCGCCTCATTACCCGCATCTCCAATGCTGGAGAGATTCGTGGGCAAGCGCATCAGGCAGTCTCTCGATATTCGTGGCCTTAGCCTCACCAACGGCCCAGCCACGCGGGCGCTCCTCGGCCCCACCATCGTGGCCAACCTGACGCTGGCCAGGCAAGTCCTGGAAGGCTACCTGGGCAAGCGCTGAGGATAGACGCGAGTAGCCATTCACTCTTGGCGGCCCCTGACCTGATCGGAAATCAGCGACCGGGTTACATCAATGCATTGAGGCAAGGTTTCCAATGTTCTTCGGGGTTTGACCGGCACAAGCATGCTTGAGCCAATATGCACCTCTCGCCATGGATCGGCATCGGCCTCGTTTTCAATGCGCGGGCAGCCCTTTCTTCCGGCTGCTACGATCCGCCGCCCTACCCGACAGAGAAATCGTCAATGTCCGACCTTCCGCCTCTTCCCAGTCTCGCGCTTGGACGCTATCGCCATTTCAAAGGCGGCGAGTACGAAGTCATCGGCCTCGCCCGTAGCAGCGAAACACTGGAAGCTCTGGTCCTCTACAAGCCCTTGTATGGTGACCTGGGCATGTGGGCCCGACCCTATGCGATGTTCGTGGAACAGGTAACTGTCGAAGGCGTGCCCCAGCCAAGGTTTGCCTACCAAGGCTGATACCTGCGTGCTGGCGCGACCATTTCACGCGCAGCACCGTGCCAGAGCCGAAACGAATCACAACGAGACGGGCCCGCGCAATGACAAGTTCAGAGGCAGCTGACGCTACCGATGTCCCCACTTCTTGAACGCTATCTCTGCCGTCTCAGCTCGCAATCTGCGCTCATTCCGCCGCGCCCATTCCTCGCATCCCGCCTTGCCGGTCTCGTAGCTCCGGCAGTTGCGCGGCGGATGCAGCACCGCTCCACCAGGTGGAGGCAAGTGGTACGCGAGGCTAACGAACCACGATCCGTCCAGCCGCTCGACCAGCCGGGATACGGCGAGCTCGTTGACGTAAATCGCCGTTAGTTGGCTTTCGAAGTCGGCCACCTTGGCCCATTTAAAACCGTCAGGGAGCATGGCTGGCCGGAAGGCGGAGGGCCGATGCTAGCTCCCTGCTGTCGCTTGGGATGAGATCGAACAATCCTGCAGAGCCAACCTCAACCTCTAATCACCTCGGCCGGCTCCTTCGCCCTGGTGGGATACGTGAGCAGATAGAGCAGCACCAGGATGCCACCAACCGGCGCCAGACTGATCAGCTGCCACCACGGGTTCAAGCCGGCGTCGCGCAGTCGCCTGGTGCAGGCCGCGATCCAGGGCAGCAACACCAGCAGCGAGGCGATCTCCAGCGCCCATTGGCCAATGGCCTCAGCGAAAAGCTGGGCGAAGGCAAGCACCATCGCAACAGCCAGTGCAAACCACCAGAAATCCGCCCGCGGGGTTGTGCCGGTGAACTCCAGGCCGCGCAGTACGCCGTCGCGCATCGCCTCCAGCGCTGGCTGACTGGGCGACGGATTGCCCGTCAGCAGGCTTTCGGCAGGCACCTCGAAGACGGCAGCCAGTGCCCGCAAGGATTCCGTCGAGATCTTCGCGCCCGCCTCCAGGCGCTGGATGGTCCTCAGGTTCAAACCGCTCAGATTGGCCAACTGCTCCTGCGACCATTGCCGGCCAGTGCGGAGCTCGCGAAGTCGGGCGCTGTTGATGTGCATGAAAGATCCCTTGAATCAGTTGTTTGGCTCACCGACATCATCCAGCCCTTCCCCGCCTTGCGTGACGACATCAGCCCGACACGGGCAGGACACGGACCCGACCTGGCACTGACGGCCCTAGGCTCGGCCCGAGCATACCGCCCTGCGCGCCCGTGATTCATGCGTTGGGTATTCACCCAGAGGGCAGCCTGCATCGGGATCGCTTGGAGGCCGGCGGCGGCCAATCTCTGTTCCACTGCATCCAATCAATGCGTCATGCCTTGAGCAATGAAAGCCAGCATCTCGTCCATGCAGACGCCAGAGGGCTGCTTGCCGGACGGGACTCCTGCGTCGACTCCCCATCCTCACCGATCACTTCTGGCGACTGGGAGGAACGCAGCCGCACTTGCGACCGCATCAAAGCCATTACCCACGAACAAGTAGACCTGACCGGGATGCGTTGCGTGATTGCTTCCACGACCGAGCATTACCTCGGCGGATCCGAAGCGCCATGGCAAGCAGTCAGCACCGGGGTTGCGCTGCCGGAGCAGTGGACACTTGGCAGCCAAAACGAAAAAGGGCCCGCGCACTTAAGCGCAAGCCCTTGTTCGTACTACAGTAGTGGTCGGGACGGCCGGATTTGAACCGACGACCCTCTGCCCCCCAGGCATCGGCACTGATCGCAGCAAGTTGTTGGAATGGCTAGGAAATATGGGGTTGCAGCGCTGGTCCGAAAGCCTCCACAACGGCCTTTACGTATCAACGAGTTACGCGGCGATAGGGTGCACTCACGGCACTACCAAGCTCACCTCGGCACCCTTACCTCAGCCGCTGGACGCTTGCTGATCAGCGCCTGCAGCACCAGCTTCTCCCGCGATCGACGGCGCGGCTTCACCGGCCGGCTGGGCAGATCCTTACCCCGCGCCGCAATCCAGCGCTCCACCCACATCTTGCCCTGGCGGTGCGAGCCGGCCGTGAACCAGAAGGGCCGGCCTTGCCAGTTGAGGGTGCCGGCCACCCTGCCCGCCTCCAGCTGCAGCACCGCCACCGTCTGGTAGTTGAAGCACAGGTAGCAGGCGTCGGGGTTGTCCAGCCAGCGGTAGGGGTTTGGGAGCATGGCCCAGCTTGAAGCCGGGGCGTCTCAGGGGCTGGGACGGCCAATATGGTTAGTCAAAAGTTCGGGAAGGCAGCTGCCGGTGGCGTGAAAGCCGATGAGTAACGCCCGACACCCTTGGTGATCCGGCACTCGTCCAGATAGCCGCCAAGAATACTGTCAAAGTTATCCGCAGAAGACGTGTTGCCGAGGCGGAACCGCTGATTCGCATAGTTGGTTGCATCTGTGTAGCTGGAGCCTACTTGGGTGCCGTTGACGAAGAGTCGCGTGACGCCGGACACCCTGCTGACGGCCCAATGCACCCATGCATCTACAAGGGGAATCGCGGTGGTGCCGGTAATTCTTGCTCCCCCCCCCTGGTAGTAAACCAAGTTTGTCCCATCAACATACAACGACGGGTAGGCCCCGTTCACCCCTGTAGGACGGGTGTCAAAGACAAACCTAAATCCGCTCTTTGACGTGCTTACGTTCAGAAACCCCTCAATCGTGAAATCGCCTGTGCCAAATGCAAAGGCCGAGTTGCCATTCGATGTAATGCACCCATAGCCGCTATTCACTGCGGCAGGCACGCTGGCACTAGATCCGCCAAAGCGCGCCTTCGTGGTGCTTATCTCAGCTCCCGAGACTCGGCTCCAAGTTGTCCCCGCCACCGCATCTGTGAACGTTGTGGTGCCGTTTGCGGCATCAAAATGCAGAAGAGAAATGACATTCGCCCAATACGGATCTGGGAGGACACTGCCGCCAGCCCCTGCGACCATCAGGCGCCGGAGCATTACGCGCTCTCCTGCATGGCATAGCGCCAGGTCGTACCGTTGTCAAAGGTCTTGGCCGACAGGATGGTGACCGAGTTGGCCGCTGCCGATATCGCGGTGTCGGAGCCGCCCAGCGCCTTGAAGGCCGCAGGAAGAGTCAGCGTCCGGCTGCCGGTGGCGTCCTGAGTGATCTGCAATTCGAACTCGCTGATTTTTCCAGCGCCAGCCAGATTCGACACAACTAGCGCGGCATTCGCCGTCATGGCCAGCGTGAAGTTCTTGGCAAGACCGGCTCCGCAATCCACGGTTGCTGTGCCGCTGACGATGGAGACGGCGGCCACTGGATCAGCGCTGCCGCCCGTCGCGTTGGTATAGGCGAGCGAGTTCCATGCCGTCACGCCGTCACCGATCTTGCTGCGCCGGCTGTCGGTTTCCCAGCCAACCTCCCTTGCGGCCAGCACCGGGTTCGCGGCCGTCCATGCCGCCGCCGTATCGCCACGCTGTTGAATCTGGACAGCCATCAGGCGCCCCCTCCATTGATTGTAGTGGTGCCGCCGTAGACCGAGCTGGCCCGGCCACCGTCGAGGTTGTTGACACCGAGTTCGATTGCCCGAGGCTCCCATTGGGCGCCAGTCCATTGGAGGACGTCATCACCAGCAGGAATGCCTTCAACGTCCGAAAGATCTGCGAGGGCCGCAGGAGAGGTCCCGGCTACGAGTCCATGCCCCTCGCGCGCAATCTTCAGTAACTCGCCGCCGCCGGCATCTGGCAGGGTGGCTAGTGATATCTGCACCAGCCCGCCTGCCAGCGTGCCCTGCGAGACAATCGGCAGAACTCCCCTGACTTCACCTCCAGTTCCGCTGCCGGATAACGCGGCCAGCTCCCTCTGGATCTCCGCCAGCTGCTTCGACAGATCGTCAACGTTGAAGGTCGTCGGAATCTGGCTGAGGTAGTTCCACCACTCGCGAGTGATGAGCAGCGCGCCAGTAATAGGCGCGGTCGGCTTGGGGATCATGGCCATCAGGAAGCCGCCACCAGGCCTTGCGCAACCCACTGAAACACCACAGGGCTGACGATGTTCTGCTGTGAGGTGTTGCCCTCTGCGACATCAAAACCAACGGTGAAGCCGGTGGCCGTCGGCACTGCCGTGAGGTATGAGACAACGGGGCCGCCCGGCTGTGTACCTGGAGTCGCAGTGATCGTGACGCTCGGGACAGTGCCAGTCTTGAACGGCTTGGCGAAAGTGATGGCCAGCGTAGTCTGGTTGAGTCCTGATACTGGAGCCGTGCCGGTGCCCTTGAGGATCTGCCAATCGGTGTCGCCACCGGTCTTCATCACAGCCCGGTCAAGGCCATCGACCTGGGCAGCAGGCGGCGCTTCCGGCGGGGCCTTCCAGATCAGGTTGGACCCATCAGTGCCCAGGATGTAGTCAGCCGAGCCCGATGGGTCCGGAACCTGCAAGATGGCCTGCATCAGCCAGTTGCTGCCATCGCTGGTCAGGAACTTGTCCGCTTCCATCGGAGGCAGCGCGGCACCTGAGCCCTGCCCGCTGTCCAGGTCGCGGGTCCAGACCACCACGCCGTCGCCGTCCCGCAGCGTCACGGTGTAGCCGCCATCGAGCCAGATATTGGTGTCAGTTCGGCCGGCCGAATCGAGCAGAACCGGGTTGGAGTTGGGGGTGGCCTGGTCAGGGTCGGACCAGGTGCCCTTGGGCGTGGTCGTCCCGAGATCGCAGAAGGTCAGCGAGCCCTCGGCGCAGGGCTTGAGGCCCAGTAGATCCATCAGGACCGGGGCGGGATTGTAGAACCTGTAGCTCATGGGGACTCCAGAAATGACAAAGCCCGCATGAGCGGGCCGTTGGGGTGTCGGGTTGCGGGCTGGATCAGCCGGCGAGCAGCTGCGGAGCGAACTCTTGCTCAAGTTGCAGGCGGCGCTGGCGCAAGTTCGGCAACGCCTGCTTGCGTTCCAGCATCAGATGCGAACCGAAGGAGGCGCGGCTCAACGAGTCGGCATCAGCAAGCTGCAGCGCCTGCAATTCCTGCCAGACGGTCAGCTCTTGGGCAACACCGGCGCGGCGAGCCTCTCCGAACGCATGCACCAGGCTTGCCTTCAAGTCGACCACCTTGTCCAGGTTTCGGGAAAGCGAAAGCAGGAAGTAGCACTGATCCTCGTTCAGTAGCGCATATGTTTCCTTCTGTCCTGTTCGGCTACCACCAACAGGTGTGATTTCAAATCGCACCTTTCCAAACTGTTCGAACTTGTCGCCATAGCGGGTGATCAGGCGGTAGGTGCTGCGGTGCCCTGTACCGAGCTGGCCGGCAATATCCCGGCTATCCGCGCGCGGCTCTCGGTCTATTGCGGTCAATTGGATGATATTGGTCATTCATCTGTCCTCTTCTGTCTGAAATAGGACACGGCAAAGCCGGCGGACAGATACGCCAGCCGTTCGGGGATCAGCCTATGCCGTGGTTAAAAAGTAGGCCCCGCAGGTTTGAGCCTGAAGGGCCTTGGGATTGAGTCAACGGAGGTGCCTGCCGAAGCCCTCTCCGTTGAATGACGGGCCGGGATGCGCTACGGAGCCACAGGCAACCCCGCCAGCCGCCTGTTATCCTCGCGGCATCAAGGAGGGGGTATGGATAAATTGCGCAATCCGCTGAAAATCTTGGCGGCTTCTGTCCTGCTGGCAGGGGCTTCGCCGCTCCCGGTGTCTGCGGGCATTAGTGATTTCTCAACTGCCACAACTGGCGCCCTTTCACGCGCATGCCAGCCGGTGCGCAACTTCCAGCGCGGCGAACAGATGTCAGGCGAACAGGAGTTGGTGGTTGGGGTTTGCTACGGATACTTCTTGGCCGAGGCTGATGGAGACCCTATTGCGACGCCGCTTTACTGTCCTCCGGACCGAGTGACCGTTGAACAAAGGGCCCTGATTTTCCTTAAGTGGGCGGATGAGAACCCCGAGCATCACAATATGGATAGAAGTGTTGGCGTAAAACTGGCACTGATGTCCGCATTCCCGTGCCCGAACTAACATGACCGACTACGAATCCCTCGCTCACCTGTCCCGCTGGCGCCGTTTGGTGATCTGGCTGTTTGAAGACAAGGTGGGTTACAGCATCACGAGCCTCGCCTTCATCTTCACCCTCTTCTCGCCAATCTACTTCTTCAAGTGGTGGGGGTTGGCGATTGTCACCGCTGCCCTTCTTGGCTTCTGGGCCGGTTACAGGCTGGCCAGCTCTTTCGCAAAAGCTGGCCAGATCCCGCCAGAGGTTTAATCGGTCAACCACTCCTTCCCGGCTTCCGCGCCGGAAACTGGCGCTAGTGGATTCGCTCCGTTATAGGGCCGCAACACCCCCTTAACCACGCCCTCAGCCTTCACGTTCTGTATGCCGCGCCCAACGACATTTGCAGCCGGTCCAAGCACCGGAATGCCGCCAGTCGCAGCCCCAAGCATCTGGAAGAGCATTCGCATACTGCGCTCCGCCGTCCCTGATGACCTGGCCATGTCACCTCTTGCCACCATCGGCTCCAGCGCATTGGCCAGCCGGCGGATCTCCTTCCACTCCGCGTCCGTGTAGAGCGCTTTGGCCACGCTTGCGTTGTTGTATTCGGTGGTTCGGATGTTCCGCAAGATCTGGCCGGGAGCCAGTGACTCGCCATTGTTGCCACGCGTGAGTCTGGCGAAATGAGCCGCGCGTAAGCCGCCCATCACTTCTGGGTCATCATTGGCAGCCGTGCGCAGTCGAGCGATGAAACGTGCACCGCCAGACTTGCTGACTTGAGACGCGCCGAGGGCGATATTCATCAGCTCTTCCGGCGTGCGGCTTCCATCGAGCATGCCGGTGATGAACTTGTCCGAATCCTTTCCGCCCTCAAAGCGGCGGCCGAACTCAGCGCGCAGTGCGCGCGCCTCCTTCAGTTGCACCAGCGCCGCCGGATCGCCGCTCACCAAGGCCGTATCCACTGCCTCGTCCATCCAGTTGTCGAACTCGCGTTTGATTGCGGTCAGCGCTGCGCGATCTGAAGGATTGGCAGCACCGCCAATGGCGTTATTCAAGATGCGCCGCTGGGTTTCCAGTGCACGCAGGGTTACGCCATTGACGTTCGGATTCCTCATGATTTGGCTGGTGGCGGCCTTCACTTGCTCCAGCGTCCGGTACGCGCCAGGCGTGGTGGCAGGATTTACATCGAAGTCGCGCACCGCGTCCCGCAGTCGATCAGGTACCTGGTCGACCGAGTCGCGGCTGACCGTCACGGTACCGGCGCCACGCACGTTGGAATAGGCATCGTCTATCCGCCCTTTCAGCTCATCCGCCTGCTGCCGCAAACGGCCCGACGAGCCCTGGACTAGCTCGCCCGGACTTGCCATAGCTCGTCCGCCAAGGCGTCCGCCAATGTCGTTTACAGCATCATCGAGACGAGCCAAGTTGTTTCGCTGCATGCCCTCAAATGCAGGCGCCCCGCCTGGCGACTGGCGAAGAACCTCCTCCTGAGACAGCTGATTGAATTTCCTTGCCGGATCGGTGATGCGCTGTCCTTGCGTGTACTGAAAACCGAACTCGGCATTGCCAAGGGCGGCGCGCGGATCTGCGCCGAGTCTGATCTGCTCCATCTGTGCCGCCATCTGCGAGAGCATACTGGGTGACGGGTTTGAGACGCCTTCCCCGGAAAGCATGGCGAGGGCAGACCGGCGATTTGCTCCAGAGTTGGTGCGACTGAGCTGTGCCAGCTTATTGCCGGCTGCAGACAGTCCAGTGCCAGCAAGCTCTCCGAGACCACCGCCAACGGCGCTGATGGCCGCACGTCCGGGATCGACCTTGCCCCCGCTCACTGCCGCGTGCATGGCGGCATCCTGTCCGCCCGCTACGGCGCCCTGTACACCCATGCGGCCGAGTGTTCCAAGGTTGCGTGCCTGAGCCGCTCGACCAGCCCATGCCGCAGGTAGGAAGGACGCAATGACATTGGCTGCGACATTGGTCCCGTCCTGGAAGTCGAATCCCTTCTCGTTGACCTTGTACTGGCTGCCATCAGCCAGGATGACGCCGTACCCACCATCTGGATCACGAACTACGCGCCCCCCAGATTTCTCGGCCACGTACTCGGCAACCCCCTTCTCTCCACCAAACATGTCCTTCAGCGTGGCGACAGTCTCTTGGCCAAGTCCTAGCCCTGATTTCTCTCCGAAGTCCTGCGCTGAGAACAATGACTCCGCCTGATCGCTAACCCGCATGGGCAGTGGCGCGCGCATCTTGGCCTCACTCATGGGCGTGCCGCCAACGATATTGATCTCCAGCGCACCGCCACCACCTGACTCACCATCTTGCGGGGGCGGAGCTGTGCCGTAGCTCGCAGGGTATTCCTTGCCATCGTATACGACCGGGTCGTTGTCCCACGGCGTTGCGCTGGCTGCTGGCGCCGGGCCACCAGCTGCAGGCGCCACAATCTCGTCCTGATCCCACGGATTGGCCATCAGCGCTTCCTCCGCTGCATGCCATCCGGCGAGATGTAGAGCGCGCCAGACGGCAGCCGACTGTAGTCATCGGCCGACTGGATACGGATTGCTGGCTGCTGGCCGCTGCCCTGCGGCGCTGCTGGCCCGGCTTGGCTGCCAGAGGGGTTGCTGGCGTACTTCTGATTCAAGCGGCGCACTTGCTTGATCGCGGCAAGGCGGACCGATACCGGCAGATACTCGTTTGCAACGTCACCGGCCATCTGCTCGTACAAGCGCACATCCACGTTCGACTGCGGGCCCTCCATTCGAGGCATTTTTGATGTGAGCTGCCCGCCAATGGTCTTCAGCGCAGCGTTCGCGGCCGCCCCCTCAGTGCCATAGCCAACGGATCCGGCCACCATGTTGCCGATGGCGGCGGCGGCACCGCCCGAAGCGCCCCCGAGCAACTGCTCGGCCTCATCGATCAGCCCGATGACCTCATCAGCATCGCGCGATCGCTTCCTATCCTTCCCGCCCTGCTCGGCTCGATCCTTCGCCGCTTGCACGCCTTCAGCCTCTCGAAGCGCAGCATCAGTCCGCAAGTTCAGCTCAGTGGGAAGGTTCCGCAGCTGTACGTCTGTTTTCGCCTGCTCAGTGAGCGCCGCCTGTTCTTCCGGTGAACGGCCAACGAATACGCCGCCAGACGCAGGACGCTGCACAGACTGCGGCGGCAGCTGGTAGCTGTCACTTCCGCCGCTGTTCGCCACATCCGCCTGCACGGCCTGCCACTGCGCCGGGGTGAGCCCTTCGCCGATAGCCACACGGCCATTCGGAGTGTCATACATCCCCGCAGCAGGAGCGCCCTGCGGCGCACCAGCCGTGGCAGAAATAGCTCCGGTCTGCGGGTTGAAGCTGGTTCCGTCCGGCAGATCGATTTGGCCCGTCTTGCCATTGAGCACACCGATACGCTCACGCCCGTCTGCGCCAGTGAACTTGACCTGCGAGAAGCCAGACGACGACGCCCGCCCATCAAGGCCCAGGTTGACGCGCCGTGCCCGCATCTGATCTTCCGGAGAAAGCCCGGCGGTCATCATCTGGAACGAGCGAACGTCGGTCGGGGTGGAGTTGACACCCTGATACGCCTGCACAAGCGACTGTGCGGCCTTGTCGATGATCGGGGCGGTCTGCGCGTTGTATTCCTGCGGCAGCTCGGACATACCGAAGCGCGACAATGTGGGCACCATCTGACGGTAGATGCCAGCCCGCGCCTGCTCCGGCGCACCAGTGAGCATGCGCGCCATGTTCACCATCGTGGTATTCCGGCGCTCGTCGGAATAGGCGATCTGCTTTTCAATGCCCTGAGCTGCGCCGGCGTCCACCGACGCAGCCTGCGACAGGATCGAATCGCGCTGATCCGCAGGAGCGCCGTAGGCCTGGCTGGCCAGCTGGTTGATCTGCGAGGTATCGCGCTGCTGCTTGATCTGCTGCCCGATGTTCAAGCCGCCCTGCAGCGATGCCAGAAAGTTCTGCTGAAAGTCAGCCATTGCTCAACCTCCCCATGCCGACTGGCGGCCATTGCCGGCCAGCCAGTTTTGATTGTTGCCAAAGTTCAAGGTGCTGCCCTGTCCCGCTGCGATGGACTGGCCCCAGTTGGAGGTTTGCCCGAGATTGGCTCCGCTACCACCGAACAGGCTGCCGAGGCCGCTGCCGCCACTACCGCCACCTGCGCCCATGTAGGTCGATGCTGCTGATGCCAACGCATTCCCGTAGCCCGCCTGCGCACCGGCCGTGGCAGAGGCACGCTGCGCGTCTGCCTGCCCCTTGATGCCCATCGCGTTTGCGAACTGGTTGCCGTAGTTCTGGCCCAGCTGCCCCATGTACTGCGACTGGTTCTGCCCCATGTTCGCCAGCTGCATCAGGTTGCCGCGATAGTTGTTTAGGTTCTGCGAGGCGAGGCCAGAGGCGAACGTCATGCGGTCGGCATCGGCACCGCCTGAAAACAGGCTCCCCCGGGCTGCTGCACTACGGTCCAACCCCTGTAGCCCCTGCTGCTGTGCAAACAGGTAGTCGGGCGATGCGTTGAAGCCCGAGTAGTCGCCACTGTTCACGGCATCGAGCTGGCCGAGCGCATTGGTGCCAGCCTCATAGAACGGCTTGGCCTGCTCCAAGGACTGATCGTAGATGCCCTGTTGTTTGTCGATGGTCTGCTGGGCGGCGTTGCCCATTGCCTTGCCAGCCTTCTTTGCGGCGGCGCCTTGGCGATTGGCGGAATACGCCATGCCTGCACCGACGACGACTGCTGCGGTTACTGCGGCCATATCAGAGGTCCTTTGTGAAGCTGATTTCGGATTCGGCATAGCCGGCGTGGCGGTACAACGCTGCGGCCTGCGGCGGGCTGTTTGGCATGTGCACCATCTGGATGCGGTCAGCGCCTGCGTCGCGGCAGGGTTGCTCGACTACGGCCAGCAGCTGGCTGGCGATGCGTGAACCGCGTGCGTCCGGTGCAACCCACCAGACGATTTCCACAGCGAACTTGCGGTTCTGGTTGAACAGGAACGGCGCGATCATCAGGCCGATCATTCCGACCAGCTCGCCATCGCGCTCGGCAACGAAGAACACATCGTTCTCGATCAGGCCGGCGGCCAGGCCGGCGACGCTCGCCTCGTCCATCTCGCACCAATCGGCGTAATGCGTCGTCGGGTAGAAACGAGCGGACATGCTGACGATCACCGGCACGTCGGCCAGTGTTGCTTTGCGGATAATGGTCATCAGGCCCTCGGGCTGAAAAATGCGACAGCGATAAGTCGCCCGGTGTCGTGACGGGTACCGAATGCCGCAAACGGCCACCGGCTATGGAACAGCGCCGATTCGTAGATGACGCAGCGACCAAGCTTCATTTCAGCCAGGCCGATCTGGTCCCACTTGCTGGCGTCGTCCCAGTCGTGGCGGACCGCTTCGAACAAGGCCATATCACCCTGATCAATACGCGCCGCACCGGTCTGTTTGTGTCGCCAGAAGGCCGTTCCGCCCTCTCCTTCGCTCAGATACAGCACCGCGGCGTGCGTGCCCCAGCCCATATCGGAGTGAATGGCGGCATTCGGCAGCTCGCCATTGAAGTTCAGCCGATAGCCCATGCCCAGCATCTCAACCGGCCCCATGGCGCGCTCGATGCCCTCACGAAGCCCGGGCACGTCAGCGATGGCAATGCGCTTGTAGATTTCGCCGTCTGGCCCATGCCAATCGACGTAGTTCGCGCACAGTCCTGCCGCCCGTACCGACTCAGCGTCGGACAGGAAATCATCAATGATCAGCATCGTCAGCCCCTCGGCTCTATGCGCAGGCTTGCGCCCAGCAGATCCCGCTTCACCGGGCTGGAGATTTGAATCTGGAAGACGAAGCGGTAGCCCTCACCCAGTCGGGTGAAGCGCACGCGCTGCTGGTATTCGCCGATTGCGCCCAGGGAGCGCTTCTTCCAGTTCGACCAGTTGCGCCCGCCGTCCTTGCTGTAGCGAACCAGGACATGGTGGTCAGGCATTAATCCACCCCCGTCACGTCAATAACTGCTGCTACATAAAACGCATTGTTGGCAGGAATACCGGTGTAGAAGTCGTCCATACGGATGGCGATGCTGTTTGCCCCTGCGGCCAACTCCAATCCAGTAAGTGGGAAGGTCGCGCCAGCACCAACTGCGGCCGGTGTTTCATCTGCATGGATTACCTCTCCATTCAAATAGACCGCGTAACCACCATCGATCCAAA
Source organism: Stenotrophomonas sp. STEN035 (assembly GCF_056759935.1). NCBI lineage: Bacteria > Pseudomonadati > Pseudomonadota > Gammaproteobacteria > Lysobacterales > Lysobacteraceae > Stenotrophomonas > Stenotrophomonas sp. STEN035. Next base: position 106,518 of record NZ_JBRRDY010000012.1, on the reverse strand, counting down.
TGACCAAGTTCGCATTAACCACCATGGCCTGAGCCGAATGGATATTGCAGCGCAGCCAGAGCCTGCTGTTCTGAGCGACTGTGGTTGCAATCTGTTCAGAGAATCGACTGTCGTAGGCATGCGCATTGACGCCGACCACCGGGCGGTACGATATGTCACCAAATGGACCAGCCCCTTCAGCCCAGGACGAATCATCAAAGCCCGGGGCGGAATAATCAGTGCTATCTGACTTGGAAATGACCAGGTACTTCCATGAGATCTCTGGCGGCAGGATATTGCTGTCCGCGATTGCCATGGAATCCGAAACTGATGCGTAGAGGCCATTGGTGTCCGTGACCCGCACCGTCAATGGGAAATCTCCAGCAGAAACGGGAGTTCCGCTTATGGCTGCAGCTGGGCTAGAAAGCACCAGTCCGTCCGGAAGCCCCCCATCCCCTATCACTGCTCTGGATATTGGCGCATCGCCAGCGGTTACTGCGTACCCAAAAGAATAGGAGAATCCCGTCACTCCATCCGGGGCAGATCCTGATATTGAAGGTCCGGTTGGCTGCGCCGGAAAGGCGATAGGCTCTGTTGGCTCTCGGCCAACATCGAACAGCAGTTCCATCTCAGGTATGCCGATGCGGTTGCCGCTGTCGCTGACCTCGGCGGAGGTGTAGGTGGCAATAAGCTCGTCGTCGCCCTCCAGAACATAGTCCCAATCCAGCAGCCAGAGCCGGCCGTCTTGAAAGTCACCACCGATCCACTTCCGGCCCCACGACGTGACTGTGTTCAACCGCCAACGCTTGAATCCGAAGGACTGGCGACGGTGCCACGGGCCAGCCACCACGTCATAGCCGAACGTCTCGCCATCAGGGAAGGTGATGTAGTAGACCTTGTGCCCCTCATCCTCCCAGGTGAATGCAAATGCATTCGCCCAGTCGTATTTGGCGATGGCCTTTTCGATGGCGCGGGTGCTGATCGGCAGGGCGCGCAAGCCGTCCAGTCGATAGATAACCCCGTCATTGCCCAGCCACATGACCGAGTTGTCGAGGTTCTGAATGGTCTGCAGCGAGGCGCAGCCAACATCGATGGTCGCCCCGGTGGACTGGAACGTCCCTGTAGCCTGCCCGGTGTTCCGGTAAAACTCGGTCGTGCGCTCGCCGAACAGAAGGACATCGCCCTGGCTGACGGCAACGCCAACAATCCGATCAGGCTGGCTCTCTGCCTCGCCACGGTCCAGCGTGTTGTAGCTCAGGCCATCGGCAAGGCCCGAATGGAACCAATACCGACCGAACGGCTCGATCCAGAACAGGTAGCCGTTGATGAAGACGACATCGATCGCGCCCGGGAAGCCCTCATCCGTGATGCGGGTGAACACTTGCGTCACGGTGTTGTAGATGTAACCCGACTGGCCATTCGCGATGGCGATCTGGTTGCCGCTCTTGATCTGGTTGTGGGCCATGCGAACACGGCCAACGCCAGGAACGGTGCCGCGCGGGATGCCGACGCCCTTCGAGCTCACCTCGTACAGGGTCTGCGCAGAGACGACGAACAGGCGACCCTCGGCGTTGTGCGCGCCGCGAATAGGTCCTTTGCCAATCCGCTGATACGGCTTCAGCCCCGGCGGCGTGCGCAGCTTGAACTGCGTCGTCGTGCCAGGCTGGTCCGCTACCACCGGCAGGAAGTTGCACACGTCTTGCACCGACCACGCCGGAGAGTCGTCGCGGTTGAAGCCGCCCAGTAGGCTTACGGGAGATGAGCGCATTGGCAGTCTCCGCCGCACTTGAAGCAGGGGCCGCACGACCGCTGGCCAGTACCGACCGGAAGGTCGCAGTAGCTGACGCGCGGATGTTTTTCTTCCTCGACCTTGCGGGCGATATAAGCCGAGATGGTGGCCATGCCGGTGCGGGCCATGGCCACAACATCAGGGTCCAGCGTTGCTCCATAGTGCGGGCGCAGCCGGACGGCCAGGTTGTAGATCAGCGCCTCATCTGCCCATACCGGCGAAGTCAGCACGTCGTCAGGTCCGGAAACGGCAACCCAATCAAGGTCCCAGCCGTCTATTGCCCAAGCCGCCATCATCGCGTTGAGCGCGCGCACGCCGTCGGCGAAGTCCTCGGCCTCCGGGGCCTCATTGGCGTCCACGACGCGCAACAGGCCGAGCGCGCTGCGGATGATGGCGGCGGCAGCGGTCATTCCGGCTTGCCTTCCAGGGCGGTGCGCAGACGGTCGATGCCCCAGTTCTTCTTGTACTCGATGCCGGCCGCGTCCAGCTGGGCGAACAGCTCGGTTTTCTCGTCGCCAGACGGCTTGCCTTCCAGGGCGGTGCCTACCGGCAGGAAGCCTTTCTCCTTGGCTGCGTCCTGCTCAGCCTGATCGGCCACGATGCGGTGCTCGGCGCCATGCTCGCCGCCGAGGTAAATCATCTTCGGGAATTCCATGAGCCCTCCTTCGGGCAGAGGGGCTGAGCGAACCCAGCCCCTCGGTTGGTTACTCGGTGATACGGACCGCGTGCAGGCCACGCACGGCAGCGAAGCCGTACAGCACGTCGATGCGGGTGTTTTCCAGGTCGTTGACGAAGTCGCCGCCGGTCATCACGCGCACGCTCAGACCGTTCGGCAGGCGGGCGGTGTAGCCCTCGCAGCCGGCGATGACGCCCAGCGGTGCCGCCGCCACTGTGAACGCGTCCTTGTGGAACATCAGGGACTGGCGGTAGCCGGTACTAGCCGCGCCAGCCAACGTCAGGGCTGCACTGTTGGCCGGCGAGGCGGTGACGTTCTTGCCCGGGCCGGTCGGGATGATTGCCGGGTAGATCGTCAGCGTGGTGCTGGCAGCATCAGCCAGCACGGTGAACTGCTGCAGCTTGCCGCTGTTCTCGCCAGTCAGCGGGTGCACGGCGAACACGCCTGCGATGGTGAACACCTGGCCCGCCTTGAAACCGGCGGTGGTAGCGGCGATGGTCAGCGCGCTTCCGGCCTGGCCTGCGCCAGCAACAGTCACGGTTGCGGCCAGGCCATTGGTGATCACCGGGATGCTCTGGTGCTCGTAGAAGTCTGCACCCATGGCGCGGCCCAGCGAGCCTTCAATGAAAGCCTTGCTGTTGGCGGCCTGCGGATTGAACAGCTTGCGGGCTTCATCGGTCAGGTTGACGTTGATTTCCGAGCTGATCAGCTGGTTGCGGTCACCGGCCGGGGCAAGGAAACGCTGCAGGACGGCGCGGGCTTCGGCGAAGGTCTTCATGTTGCTGGGCGCGGTGCCCGGGGTGCCGACCAGGTTGGGCGTGGCGATCACTGCACGCCGGATCAGGTCGGCTTCCACCACCGAGGACAGGGTGCGGATCTGCGGGCGCAGGATTCGCTCCTTGAAGTCGGTCAGGTCGAGCTTCTGTTCCTTGGAGGTGAACTTGATGCCGATGTGCTTCTGGGTGTCGAGCTTGATCGGCACCTTGTCCCGGATCACATCGGTGGCAGCACCACCACCAGCGAACACGGGGCCGTCGAACACGACGCCAGCACGCGGCACCTCGATATCGACGGAATCGCCCTTCTTGTAGCCGTTGACGGCCTCGCCGAACTCTTCCTGCCGGCCCTTGTTGACGTTTGCGAGGAAGGGGGCTTCCTCTTCCAGCATCTTCGCCGCCTCGCGGGCGATCATCTTGTGGGTCAAAATTACGTTTGGCATTGGGTATTACCTCGAATTGATCAGCCCTTGGCGCGCTGGCTGCGATACCACTCGTCATCGGTCTGCTTGTCGGGCGGGGTTTCCGCCACAGCTCGACCGCCGACGCGAGGAGCAGGCGCAGGGGCTTGGGTGATGGGTTTGATGGGTGCTTGTGCGAGTGCAGGCGCTTCCGGCGTGGCCGGCGCACCCTCTGGCGCTTCACTCATGCGCGACGCATAGCGTTCAACTGCGCGTGCCATCAACTCGGGGCGCATGGCCGCGAGGTTGAACAGCTCGTCCTCGTTGGAGGCAAGCTGATAGGCGATCTCTGCACCCTTGGGGTGCTGCATGATCGCGGCCTGAAGCTCCTGCGGCAGCAATTCGGCGGGGATAGCGCTCACAACCTCGAAGAAGTCCTCGTGGTCGTTCGCAAATTCAGCGGCGCGCTGTTGGTACGCCGCGACAGCCTCATGCTGCTTCTGGGCTTCAGCCCTCTTTGATTCGGTTTCCTGCTCGGTGGCCCGTTCCTGGTCGCGGTCCCACTTGGACACCGCCCGGGCATAGGCATGCGGGTCGTAGTCGAAGTCTTCGGGCTTGGGCTCCTTCTTCTCAGGCTCCTTGAAGCGGCTTTTCAGCTGCTCCAACTCCGCGCGCAAGGTATCAACCTCGCCGGCCCGCTTCTGCAGGCCCTGGATGTAGTCGCGCGTCCGGTTGCGCTTCTTCCCGTCGTCACCAGCCGGCGCTGCGGGGGCTGCGGGCTCGGCAGGCTGCACAGCCGTCACGTCATCGACGTAGGCGGGCTTCGGGTTCTGCTGCGGCAAAGCTTCGCCGCCACCCTGTTCCAGGGTGTTCGTTTCATCAGTCATCACAACCTCGTGGATCGGCCAGCCGGGCCGTTACGGTTGGGGCAAGCCCATGGGGAGCGGATCACCGCCCAAAGAGAAGCCGCCTTGCGGCGGCTGTTCGGGAATCATCATTGGAGCTGGTAGTGGCGAGCCTTGCAGCATCGTCACCTTGCCGGCGTTGTCGATCTGGATGGACTCGGTTTCGGCCTGCAGCTTGCCGACGGTCGCCTCATCTTTTTTGGCCGACGCCACATCCTTCGGGTTCGGCTGCGGCGGCGGTGGCGGCTGGTCGCCCTCCTCCGGCTCCATCAGACCTTGAGCAACCATCAGCTTGCGGACCTGCTCGCCCAACTCTTCAGCGCCGGGCCCATCCATCGACTTGACGATGTAGCCCGCGAGGATCGGGGCAATCGGCGGGAATGCCGGGCCGATCTGCGCCAGCAGCTGCGACATCATGTCCGCCGTTTCCATCCGTTGCGTTGCATAGCTGGGGCCGACAGTGACTGCAATGTCGTACTTACCCTTGGAAATGTCGTTCAGCACAACCGGCTGTCCGTTCGGACCAGCCACTTCCTCATACAGCGTCTTCCACTTCTCGCCGCCATCCTCGCCCAGTACGCGAACGACCCGTTTGGTGTCGTAGACCCGAGGAATCATGTCGCACAGGATCACGTAGGTACGACGGATCGAGTAGGCCAGATTGTCGGTGTAATTGAACGTCGCCGTGGCGCCCTGCTGCTTGCGGGCGTTGATTGCCCGGCCGCTCGTCTCATTCGACGTAGCGCCAAGGCTGGCGTTGAACTGGCCGGTGCTGGCCTTGATGTCCTCGTTATCGAGCGAAGCCAGCTGAATCAACGCAGCCGGGATTTCAGCCTGGCCGGCGCGCTGCGGCATTTGCTGCGCATCGTCGTTGACTGGCAAATACGGGTAGTCCTCGCTGTTTGCCTTCTTCCAGAACGATTCCAGACCCTTGATCCACGACAGCTTGACCAAGAACGGGGCCTTCGGAGCCTTCGCCACCGCCTCAATGGCAGCGGTCCGATGGACGTTATGCAGGCGCTGCTGGTCCTTGTTGGACCGCACCATGCCCTTCCACTTGTCCTCGCCGTCGATGCAGCGGATATGACCCCAGACCGGGATGATCGGAATGTGCTTGGTGGGCCACTCGTAGTCGTCGGTCAGCCACTCGTAGCCATTGGTCATTGCCATTGCGCAGATCAGCAGCAACAGCAGCAGGGATGGCCTCGGCCGCAGTGCGGTCTTCTTCATGTTTGGCTCCGATAGTGGCCAGTGCCTGGCTTTGTGACTGCTCGATGGTGCGCGCGGCCTGCACTGCCTCGACCTGAGCGGTCAGCGCCTTGATCTCCTGCCGAGCCTCGCCACCCTCGGCTCGATCACCACGCCACGCCCAGCCGGTACCGAACATGGCTGCGGACCACAGGACGAAGGCGGCGAGCGCGACGAGGGTGCGATTCACGGTCAGGCCTTGGCAGCTTCGGTGGCGCGATCAACACGCTTCCGGAGAACGTTCCCGTAATCAGCCATATGCAGGAACTGCGCAGACAGGTCATTACGGTCGTCTTCACTCAGGCCGAGGAAGGCCGGGGTCTTCAGGAATCCGGCCAGCTTGCCGTGGCGATCATCCAGCTCTGCCAGCTCGCCAGCCATGCGCTGCACATGCGGCGGGAGGTGGCTGATGTGGCCCAGCGGGAGATACGCCGCTTCGAACACGTCCTTCGGCGACCAGCTGGTGTAACCGTCGGCGTACTTCACGGAATAGCCGTCGACGCCATCCTTCTGCGCCGGCCATGCCTCGATGATCTTGGTTCCAATGTAATGCTGGGTCATGCCCTTCCCTCGCAGATGGCGCGCTCAGCGGCGCGGCGGTTGATCAGGCCTTGCACGCGCTTACCGCCTGCATAGACCCACTTGTCCAACTCGGGGCACCAGACCGATGCAGGCTGGCCGGCGTTGATCTTGCGCACCAGCGTCGAGCGGCAGGCTGCGCCGACACCGACGTTGTAGGTCCAGCTCAGCACCGCGGCCCACTCGCGCTCACGCAGGGGCTGCTTGATGCATTGGCTGATACCGGTGAAGTAGCTGCCCAGCTCGCTATTGAGGCGGTCGCTGCACTCCTTCTCCGTGTAGGTCCGGCGCTCGATGTTGGTCGTGCTGCCGTAGCAGACGGTCAGGACGCCGACGATGTCGCGGTACGGCTGGGCCTCGTAGCCCTCCCATGGCTTCACCAATGCGACCGCAGCCAGCACGACGCCAGCGATTGAACCGCCGATGATCTTGGCCTTCATTCGGCAGCCTCACTGCGGCGGGTCTGGCGCCACTCCCTGACCCACTTCCAAGCCAGATAGCTGATCTGTCCCACCAGGTAGATGGCCGTCAGCACCAGCACGATCCGGTCCAGACTGGCGCCGGCAACGACGGACCCAGCGACAGCTACTGGTGGTGCTGCCTTTGCCACAGCACTGCCCACGCTGCCGATGATCTCGTCGCGCATGTGAATCCCCTGAATGCTCCGGTGCGTCATAGCGCTCTCCCGGTGGTGTCGAATAGGCGCCCGTCACCGCAGCCCGACAGGCTCGATGATTGGTTCGGTAAGGGTTGACGGGCATGGATGGTTGCGGGGGCCGGATTCGAACCGGCGGATCTCCGGGTTATGAGCCCGGCAGCCTGGACCTCTGGCCTACGCCCGCAGAAACGGAAACGGCCCGCCTGTGAGGGCGAGCCGTGGAATTTGGTCAGCTATGTCAGCTTGCCCGCTTTTTACGTCTTCAGGATTAACCTGTCAAGCGGCGACGGAAACCGCCAGCAGCATGCCGTGCACACGCTCCGTGCCGCGCCTTGCCATGTCCACATAGCTGGCCTGGCTCACCATCTCAAAACCCGCCGCCGTCAGCAGCATGTTGGCCGTCTCCCAGCGCTCGACCTTGCGCCTACCCATGCCGCAGTAATACGCGCGCAGCACCCATCCGATGGCCGGGGCATGCCGGCTGATTTCCGCAACTGCATCCTCGACTTGCTGCGCCTCTGCGTTCACCTCCAGCGGCTTGTACCCGGTAACCCTGCCAGGCATTTCATGGTGCTCCATTAGCACCGCAATCAGGTTTTTGGAGGCATGGCCAAGGTATTCGCAATCCTTGTGCAGTGCGAATTCATCGCCCCAATGATCCAGCCGGCGGCGAACGTACTCGCTCATCAGGTCAGCCTGCATCGCGCAGCTCCTCGAACACTTCATCATCCAGCCGGAACGCCGGCAGCTTCTTGTCGATCGCGCAGGCGCCCTGCCGGTCCGGCTGCTTCTTGCAGTGGAACGTCCCGTCCGTCAGCTCCCGGAACTGGCACACCGAGCAACGGCCCAGGCGGCGCATCCGGGCCTTGTAGCGCTTCCACATGCGGTCAGTGCTCAAGCAGCAACCCCATCCAGCAACGACGGTGCGGCGGCAAGGAACTCGATCTCGACCTCAACCCGCGCGCCCTTCTCGTCCGGCTCCATCCGCTCCTGCAGGATGCGGCGGTGCTTCTTGTCGTCCACCCAGGCCACGCCGTTCAGGGCATCGGACAGGACCTTCTCGCAGTTGCCCAGATCGATGCACTGGACGGTGTCGTCCCAGGTGTACGGGTCCTTGCGCGCCCGCTTCGCCCAATCCTGCGGCCGGTGCGGATACAGGCGGATGGTCAGGTGTACCCGCCCGGCGTGCGGCTGACGGATGCCGGCGGCGCGAGCGATGGCTGCCACGGCGGCCTTGTACTGCTTGGCCTCATCGGTCACATAGGTCATGGCCAGCGGCCTCGGCTTCTTGGGGATCACTCGCGTGGCCCAATAGCGATTACTTGAAATCGGGTAAGGCAGCACAAGCATGATCATTTCATACGCTCCTGGTTCATTCGCTGCTCCCGATGTGTTGCCCAACGGCAATTGGACGGCTCGTAATTTCCATTGCCATCGATCCGATCCAACGTCATCCCCTCAGGACGCACGCCCATGTCTTCTAGAAAATTCTCGAATGCTGCCCAGCGTTCACACACCCTCACGCCCTTGCCGCCATAGCGCGCGTACTCATCAGCCTTCGGGTTTGAGCAACGCGCCTTCATCGCGCACCAGCTGTTGTGGGTCTTAGTTCTGCGCATGCCGTGGGTCGGTCGCTTTCCACGTGCGCAGCCACATGAGGTTGTGTGTCCACTTGTGAGACGGAACAGCGCGGCGACGTGCTTTTTCCCGCACTCACACAGGCAGAGCCACTGCGTACGGCCGAACCGATCGTTCTGGCTTCGCTCCAAAACCGTCAGTCGTCCGAACTTGGCGCTGATCGGGTACGGAAGAATCAGGGTGATCATGCTGCTTTCCTCTTGTTGAGCCGCTCCAACGTCACGTTCAGAGCCTTCAATTCATCCATCTTCATGACCGTCCACATGCGCTTCTGGCCGTGCCAGCCGTTGAAGCTGCCCTGGTGGCAGTCCTTGCACAGCGCCACGGTGGTGAAGTGCTGGCCCTGCTTGATGTGGTGGGCGTCGCCGGGACCAGCTGCGTCGCAGATACTGCAGGGAAGCCACTTCACGGCCTCCATGTGGTCGTGCTCGGCCTGCGTAATGGCCTTGGCATTCTTGGTCCTCAAGAGATCACCCCCATGACCTTGGCCTTTACCCACTCCAGCAGGCCAATCAGTGCGCCGTTGTCGGTGGGGCGCCCATAGACCCGGTACTCCAACGCCCCAGGCGTGTCGATGACGATGCAGACCCTGTCCACTTCGCCGAACTCGCCGGATTCGATCCGATCTGCAATTTCTCGGATGCGTGCAGCCAGCGTCTCCTGGTCGACGCACAGTGCATTGTTCGGCATGAGGTGCACTACGCCGTTCATTCGCCCACCTTGGCGATGCACTCGCCTTCGCTGTTCCGCCATTCGTCGCAGGCGGCCTGCGGGCGGGTGATGAAGTTACCGAAGGAGCAGCGGTCTACCACCGGGTTATGCACCGGGTGCTTTCGCACTGGTTCCTTGCGGATGCGGATCTTTCCGCTGCGGGTGCGCTTCTCCACCAAGCGGTACAGGGTGTGCGGCTCACGGCGGAAGTACAGACACGTGGCGCAGCGAGGCGTACTCGGGTCGTAGCCCTGCAGGCGCTTCTGCATGTCATCAGGAGAGTCCATCACGCTGCAGCCCTCCGATTCGTCCCAGCCATCTCCCAAAACTCGGCGCGCACCGCGTCGAGCATCACGTGGCTGTAGCGCTTTCCGATGTGCTCGGTGATGCCATCGAACAGGACCTGAAAACGGTCCTGTTCCATCTCGTCGAATGACAGGCTCTCTGCCTGCATGACCATCAAGCGGCCCAGCCCGGGAATATCCATCTCCATCTCCTCGCAGCAGGTTGCCGACTCGCGCTGCAGGCGCTTGACCGCGTCGTGACTGCCGAGCTGTTCCCAGCCTTCTACGTTGTCGACCATCAACTGCCCGATCTTGTGGATCAGGCGGTGCTGCCATTCCTCGCGCGGCTGCTTCAGCTCGGCGCGCACCTCGCGGCCGGTGTGGAACTTGCGTTCGCGCAGCAGACGAGCGTCGACCTCATGGGCCGGTACCAGGCACCCGATCAGCTCACCGGTATCTGGGTCGCGCAACTTGCGGACCATCAGGTACACCGGCCGGCGGGCGCGCTTGGCGCGAATCTTCTTTGCTGCTGGGGTGAGGGTCATTGGTCACCTGCCCTTGCCGCTGCTGCGGTCGTGTGGACGGGAACACTGCGCGCGCGGCGCGGCGCCGGCGGCTGGTCCAGGTAGTCGGGCTGCAGCTCCGGATCGAGGAAGCGCATGGTCTTGCCGTCGAAACCGAGGCTGAAGCCTCCGCATGGCCCATGCCTGTTCTTCTCGACGTTGAGCTCCGCCTTGGTTGGATCGCCGTTTTCGCGGTCGTAGACGCAATGGCGGTACAGGAACGCGATGATGTCCGCCTCTCGCGTGGCCTCGTCACTGTTTGCGATGTCGCCCAAGTTCGGCCGCTTACTGCCGTTGCGGGTGTCCACGTCAGCCTTGACCTGCGCCAGTACCACGACAGGAATATCCAGATCCCGCGCCAGCGTCTTCAGGGTGCGCGCCACCTCGCCAACTTCTTCAGCTCGACTGTTCGAGCGCGGCACGCGGATGCGCTGCAGGTAGTCCACCCACGCAATGCGGATGCCGTGCTCCTGTTTCCAGCGGCGGATAGTGCGGACAACCTCATCCAGCGTCGGTGCACTTCGGTCGTAGATGAAAATGCTGCGGCCGATGAGCTTGCGCATGCCGGCGCTGAGCTGCGGCCATTCCTCCGCAGTGAAGTCGCCACTGCGCAGCTTCTCGGCTGCCACGCCCGACTCGCCCGAGATACCGCGCGACGCCAACTGCCTTGCCGACTGCTCGCCGGAAATGATGCCAACCGGGATTCCGAGTCCGCCTTGGTGAAACGCGCAGTTCACCAGTAGCGCCGTCTTGCCCATTGATGGGCGAGCGCCAACGAAGATCAGATCACCCCCATGGGAGCCGCCCAGCCGCTTGTCCAGCCGGGTGAAGCCATATGGCACACCACGCACCTCCCCCTTGTGCGCATAGGCATCCTCGGCGTCGCGCCAAGCCTCGCCAAGCGCCTGCTCCAGCGTGTGCTCGTAGCCCATGCGGGTTTTGGTCAGCTGCATCAGCTCGCGGATGGCGTCGTCCAGAATCGTCACGGATTCCTCGCCTTCCGGATTCATGCACTTGCCGATAAGGGTGTCGCTGATATCGATTGCGCGCCGCATGGCCGCTCGTTCGCGGATCAGCGCGGCGTGCTCGGAAACGCTGGCAACGGTGTAGCCGTTGGACTGCAGCTCGATCAGGTAAGCGCCGTCCATGCGGTTGCCAAGCCCTTGCGCCACCAACCACTCGCCGAGGTAAATGGAATCGCACGGCTTGCCGCTGGCTTCGAGCTTCAGCATCTCGCCCCACAGCACCGCATGGTCGCGGCGGAAAAAGTCGCCCGGCTCCAGGTTTGCGCGTCCAATGGCCTCGGGGTAGTTCATGCAGCCGCCGAGCACGTACTGCTCAGACTCGATGGCTGTCGGCAGGGAGCGGTCGCGCTGGAAATGTTCGCGTGGCACGGCCATCAGAGCATCTCCCGGCCATCGTGAGCCGAGTCGGACAGCGACTGCTGGGAGCTACGCTGCCCGCCCTCGCGTGCAAGCCAGTCAGCGCGAATCGCTGCCCAGCCACGTTCGCAGCACAGGCGGATCGCGGATTCCAGCGACAACCCAGCTTTGCCCGCCTCGCGTTCCAGGCCTGCAACCGCTGTTCCCGTCAGCGGGAGTTTCTTTTCCTTCCGGACTGCCACGAAGTCGGAAACCAGGTCAGCAGGCAGACCCGGAAGCAATTTGATGGCCTCCTCCACTGCCGCGCTATGACGGTTGCTTCTGACGGTTCTTGATGGTTTATGACGGTTAGTGTCCGCCTGGCGGACTGGTATGGTTCGCGAGGCGGACTGGTTGGTTCGCGAGGCGGACTGGTTTGAGTCCGGGAGGCGGACTGGTTCGGCAGGTGGACTGGTTCGGGAGGCGAACTGGTTTACCGCATTCAGATCGACCGTGTAGGACGTGTGCCGACCATTGCTCCGGTCCGCAACAACCAGGCCCTCACCCTCCAGCCAGCGGATGGCGGCGATCACTGCCGTCCTGCCAAAACAGGTGCGCTCACAGATTTTCGTCAGCGACGGCCAGGCCACGCCCTGATCGTTGGCGTTGTCGGCCAGCGATACCAGTACTGCCTTGGGCGTTGGAGGCATCTGCAGCGGCCAGCAGAGGGACATGACCATCGTGCTCATCGGTCACCCCCAAAAATTCGCTGGTGAAGTTCAGCCTCCAAGAGCGCGACCTGCTCGGGCGACCTGGCCAGTGCGGCTGCCTTGTATTCGTCATACAACCGGCGTGTTTCCGCCTTATCGCCAGCGGCCTGCGCCTCTCGTACAAGCTGCGCCAGCACCGCTATCCGCTCTTCACGCAATTCATCGCTACGGTTGCTCATGCCGCAGCCCTCCCCGTCAGTGCTTCGGACAGGATCTTGCTGCGGGTGCGCTCAGCCTCGAGCTGCTCGGTCAGCTCCCGCACCTTGCGCTCGGTCTCCGACTCCAGCGGGCGAACGCTGGCCGGGTCCAGGCCCATCTGGATCAGGAGCCAGGACAGCGGCGCAGAATTGCCGCAACGAAGCATCAGGCGCACCAGCTGCTCGCCGCTGGGCGAGTTGGTGCCGGTCTTGCAGCGGGACCACACGGCGTCCTGCATGCCGATCTCGGCCGCGATGGCCTTGTCCTGCAGGCCGCTCTTGCTGGCGCAGTACGTCAGCACCGCGCCCCAGTTCTGCTGGCGCGCCACGTCGGCCAGGTCAACGCTGGTCGGGTGTCCACGCATGGGTAGATCAAGCTGGGTTGTCATGATTGATTCGCTTTGATCAACGCCCGGAGGGCGAAATAAAGGCTCAGCCCCGAAGGACCGAGCCAGTGGATTCAGGAAGAACGAACGCGCCGAACGTCGTAACGCTTCAGCGGATGTGCGGCCGGGTCTACGTGATCAGCCGCGTCGGTAATCGGGTAAGTGCGCGTGGTCGAGCAGCGCAAACGGGAGCGCCCCACCCTGCCCGGCGTTGTTGTGCCGTTCCCGGGGCGCTGAGGTGGGCATGTCAGGCGGCTTCCGTGCCACGCTTGCGGCGCTGGGCATCCTTGCGCCAGCTACGGACGAGCCAGATCACCGCTGCAATCAAGGCTGCGAGGTTGGCCGCATAGACCCACCAAGGCAGACCGAAGATGGCAACCAAGATCGAGGCGAAATACAGAATCAAACTGGCCATATGGCTAGCCGTGCTAACGATGGACTGCTTCTTGATCGCCCGAGCGCACCAGCGCAATCCGGAGGCGCTGCGACTGGCGGTGATGTACTTCGCCGCCCTGTTTGCGGCACTCAATGCTGCGTATTTGACGTGGAAGATTCGAGCGCGCACTTAGGCCGCCTCCCCTTCGGGGGCTGGGCCGAATACGTCGGGGCGCAGTTCGTGGCGGGAGACGCCGAAGGTCTCCTCAATAGCCCTTGCGTACTTAGGAGCAACGGGCCGACGGCCAGTAGCCCACTGATTTACGAAGGCGGGAGCAGCGCCAATCGCCCGTGCAAGGGCGGCTTGCGTGCCAGCGAGATCAATAGCTTTCTGGATAGGGGTCGCGTCCATGCTGGGAAAGTAGCATTGCTACTTGCCTCGTGCAATAGCATTGCTAGCACCGAAACCTGCAACCTATTGGTAGCGTTGCTATATGGCTGAACGACGCAAACTGACACCCGATGAGCAAGCTGCTGCAGCTCGCTTTGACTCTGCCTTGATGGCATCACCTCATTCTCCGGAATCCCTGTCTGTTGCGCTGGGAATTACACCGGCGGCCGTAGGGCATTGGCGCAGAGGGGAAATTGCCATTCCTCTTAGGCGTGTCGCTCATGCTGCGCAGCTCTTGGCCGTTGATCCGGCTGCGATCTCAATGGAATGGGCATTCGCAGTGGCTCCTTACCTTCGAAATTCACCGTCTCAGCCCATGGGATTGGATGCGGTGAAACTGGCCACATCGATTGCAGCGCTGCGGCAAGTGGCCAGCAGGAACGGACTGGAGTACGACCCGGAGACCCACCCGAGCGAGACGGTGGCGGCCTACGAGTTAGCTTGCGCCCTGCCCACAACCCCCACCACGGCTGATGTGATCGATTTCGGCGCACGAGTTGCCGACCTATTGCGCAAACGCAGGGAGGGAGTTGGAAATGGTGGACAAGGAACTGATGAAAAGGCTGGTGTCGGTCATCGAGGGCGGTCTAAAGCCAAGGGCTAAACCGCGATTGACGGTCGTTCTGCCTACTCCGCTCAGCCAGGGCATGTGCGAGATAGAGCGCGAATCCCACCGAAAGATGATCCGGCACCTTCGGAGGCGGTGGGGAAGCTCGATGCAGCACATCATCGATCAGGCAGCCTTTGGGCTAGCTGGTATCGAGCAATTGGATGACGACTCGCTTGTCCAGCTCCATAAGGATCTTGAGCGAGCTCAAGAGTGCATGCGCGATGGCGTGAGCTTCGAGGATGCGGGATTGCTGCGATCCAGGTACAGCTAGGAAGGGTGATGGAACACGCAAACTATGCGATTGAACGCCTAACGGCGCTGATGGCCGCTGGCTACGAGATTCAGCCGGTGGGGAGAGCTGAGGACGCCGTCGTTCTGCACTTCCCGGGGCGCCGCTTTAAGTACTGGTGTGCGTATGTCTATTCGTCCGGTCAGGCGGTCCTTCTGTCATCCGGTGCCGATGAGCGCCGCTTCTATGCGGACGACACCCAAGACGATTTTTGGAAATTCGTAAGCACGGTCCCTGCGCCGCACTGGACCGTCCAGTCGATTCGCATTCCCGGCATCGTCCATGCTGCGTGGGTCGGCGTTACCACCATCGCACTGGTTCTCCACTTCACTTAATCGCAACGCCTCAGGGTCATGGGGCTTTCAGCCCGACCCACTAAAACCTGAACGCACCAGAATCCGTTCAGTATTTTTTTGCCCAGAAAAGTAGCATTGCTATTGCGAATGACGAATAGCATTGCTACCTTAAATCCCGTCGGCCCACCCGGGCCATACGGGGCAAGAGACATGGCTACGGCCTACGATCACTGGAAGACCACCGACGACCGGATCAGCGCCCGTGAGCGAGCCCGGGCTGAGTTCGTCGCCGAGCGCACCGCAGAACTGACCGAGCAGCGCCTGGCCGATGAGGATCAGGTGGCCGACGCCATCAGTGAGTTCATCGGCTACGAGGACGACGGCGAAGCCCTGCTGAAGTCGATGGCCCGCTTCCGCGCTGCGTTCGACCTCGCACAGACCGATTGCGGCATGGCCGAAGCGGGCCTGTCCCTGTTCCGTGAGATCACGTCGGTGGCCCAAGCACGCATCAAGCGCGATGCCGAATCTGACGCGACGGAAGAGGGCTACAAGCGCTTCCCTGAGCACGACGACCACGACCCGGAAGGTCTGCAGGCGGTGGCCGCATGAGCGCCAAAGGCAGCGTCCTGTCGGTGCGCATCACCCCGGAGCTGCGCTGGGCACTGGATCTAGTTGCGCGTCAGCAGTTCCGATCCGTCACCAGCGTCATCGAGGCTGCCGTTTCGGCCTACGGCGGAGACCTGACCGAGCTTGCACGGAATAGCTACCACCCGGATCAAGCGGAGCAGGCAAGGCGTTTGGCGGCTGCCGCACCACACCTTCTGACCTTCGATGAGCGCGAGCTCGTCCGCAGCAAGACGGGGGCACAAGCATGACCGCCAACAAGCACACGTCGGGGCCGTGGGAGCTCAGGAACGAGTTCGGCATGCAGGGCCTGATCTACCCGAAAGGCTCGCAGTATCCGGTCGCTTCAACTACGGGCTACTTCAGTGCCACTGGCCAGACTGCAGCTAACGCCCGCCTGATCGCCGCCGCGCCGGAGCTGCTGGAGGCGCTGAGCGCCAAGGTCAAAGACGCAGAACAGCGAGTCTTCGAGGGCTGGCTGGAATCCAACAGCCCCAGCGGCGACCACGAACAGGTCCAGCGCCAATGGCTGGAGAGCAGCGACTGCCGAGACTTCGTATCCGAGTGGGGCGATCAGATCGCCGCAATAGAAAAGGCAACAGGGGGTGCGGCATGAGCGGCTACGAGATCAAGGTTTCGATTACGGCGCTGTGTCCGTGCTGCGGCGAAGCGCTCCCATCGAACGCCTACCTCACCGAGAGCCGCGCGTCGCAAGGCGCGCTCGACCATGACAACCCATACGAGCGCAAGGACCGCCGCGTTTTCATCACGCCATGCGCAACCTGCTTTGTGTCACGCGCAGGCGTCGCCGAGCTTATTAATGCGCTGGAAGGTCTTGAACAGGCCTATTGCCGCGCAGGCTCCCCGCTGGATAGGGCTGAGCGCATGGAAGATCGCAAGCGACTCATCGCTGCGCGCGCCGCCCTCTCCCGCGTGCGAGGTGCTGCATGAGCATGCGCCGCTTCAATGCCTGGCTGCACTGCTTCGCCAAGTCGCGTCAGTACGACGCCCTGCTCTACATGGGCTGGCTGATCGTCGCTGCAGCTGCAGTGCTGTTCGTTCCGCTGCGTCTTCTGGTGATCGCGGAGGGCCTGTCGTGATTCCACGCATCCCCTCTGCCAGCGAGATAGCAGCTGTCGTGTTCCCTCCCATCAAGACGCCTGACCCGCTGGCATGTGATTGCTGCGGCGGCTCTGGCTGGATCGGCGGCCCGAGCTTCTACCAGCCCGATGAGGGTGGCTATCCCTGCCCCGACTGCGAAGCCCGTCTCGAAGCTGAGCACGGCATCTGCGCGCAGGACGGTGACGAATGATCCGCCTGTTCGTCTACACGACGGCGCTGTTCTTCTTCGCCGACATGCTCCGCAAGGCTTGGAGCGTTCGCGCCGACTCGCTGCTGCTGCCCATCGCTGTGGTGGTGCTGGTGTTCCTGGTGCTGGTGGTCAAGCACGCCTTCAAGCAGTGGCGCCGTATTCGTCCGCACCAGACCTCCTTCATCCGCCCGCGCGGTGGCTTCCCGCCGCAGAGCAAGCGCGACATCCGCTGATTCCCTGCAGTACCCGCCAACAAGGAAGAACCATGAAGTTCGAAATCAAGAATCGCTGGACGGGCAACGTCCAGTACAGCTGCGAACTGTCGGCCGAAGTCGCTGGCAAGTCTTATGGCCTGCAGCTTGGGTTTGCCGTGAAGTCAGCGGTAGCCGGCGGTGCCGTCCTGAGCGGTGCCGTCCTGAGCGGTGCCGTCCTGAGCGATGCCGTCCTGAGCGATGCCGTCCTGCGCGATGCCGTCCTGAGCGGTGCCGTCCTGAGCGATGCCGTCCTGCGCGGTGCCGTCCTGAGCGATGCCGACCTGCGCGGTGCCGTCCTGAGCGATGCCGACCTGCGCGGTGCCGTCCTGAGCGATGCCGACCTGCGCGGTGCCGTCCTGCGCGGTGCCGTCCTGAGCGATGCCGTCCTGAGCGGTGCCGTCCTGAGCGATGCCGTCCTGAGCGATGCCGACGGCACTGCATGCCCCGTTGTCATCCCGAACATTCACCAGGCCGTCTACGCAGCCGTGTCCGAGCCGATGGCGCTCGATATGGGTAGCTGGCACAGCTGCGACACCACGCATTGCCGCGCCGGCTGGGTCACGCATCTGGCTGGCGCTGGCGGACGCGCCCTGGAATACGCATTCGGCACCTCCGCTGCCGCAGCCCTGATCTACATGGCCAGCGATCCGAAGCTGGAGCGCATCCCGGACTTCTACTGCGGAAACAGCGAGGCGCTGGAAGACATGCGTCGTCTTGCTGAAACAGAAGCTGCTGCAGCCCAAGAGTAATTCCCCGCCGGCCCGGCCGGCCTTACCGAGGCATCACCATGTTCCAACTGGAAAAGCACGACTCGGCCATCGCCAACGTCAACCAGCGCCATGGCGAAGAACGCGAGCTGGCAGCCGACGTCAAGTTCACCACCAGCGCCGGCAACGTGCTGCTGGACAGCATCGAGAAAGGCCTGAAGGAAGCCCTGTTCCGCAAGCCCGGCAAGGGCGAGCAGCAGGATCTGCCCATCGGCGACACGCCGCTGTCTGCGGTAAAGTTCCCGAGCCTGGAGCCGCTGAAGCTGGCCCACGAATTCCTCGGCTACGAGCTGCAGATCGATGGCCTGCTGGAAGGCGTTGAGCCGATTGTCCTGGTCGACGTGAAGCTCAAGAAGTTCGTGATCGAGCCCAAGGAAGGCGGCAGCGTCGGCCTGTCGTTCACCGCCTCCGCCAACGTCACGCCCGACGAACTGGCCGAGCTCTCCGAAGCACTGATCCGCGAAGACGTCCTGCTGACCCTGACGCCGCCGAAGGCTGCGGCCCAGCAGAAGGACCTGGCCGACGCGGCCTGATCCCAGAATCCGCCCGCCCATCCCCTCGGGCGATACCGCGGCAACTGGCCTCCCCTCCACGCGCCGCTGACAGCCCGGAAAGACGGGCACCTATTCCCATAACGCCGCTGTCCACCCGCGAAGGAACTGCCATGTCCGAATCCCTTATTCCCCTGGAATCCGTCAACGCCGTCGAGGTCTTCACCGGCGGCAAGCTGGACGACCTTCTGGCGCGCATCCGCGCCGAGGCCGTGACGCTGGTTCCCGATCTCAGCACCGTCGCCAGCCGCAAGGAAATCGCGTCCGTTGCGTACAAGGTCGCGCGCTCGAAGACCGCCATCGATGACGCCGGCAAGGCGCTGGTGGCTGACCTGAAGAAACAGACCGGAGACATCGACGCGGCCCGCAAGAAGGCCCGCGACACTTTGGACGCCCTGCGCGACGAGGTTCGCAAGCCGCTGACCGATTGGGAGGCTGAGCAGGAGCGCAAGGAACAGGAACGCAAGGACGCCGAAGAGCGCGCCAAGGCCGAAGCCGAAGCTGCGCGCCTCGCCGAGATCGCCCGCAAGGAAGAAGAGATCCGCGCCCGCGAGGAAGCTGTGCGCGCCGCAGAAGAAGCTGAGCGCCAGCGTGTCGCCGCAGAACAGGCCGAGCGTGAGCGCGTCGAGCGCGAAACTCGCCTGCAGGCCGAAGCCGCAGAGAAGGCAAAGCGCGAAGCGGCCGAGGCTGTTGAGCGCGCCGAACGCGAGGCCCGCGAAGCGAAGGAGCGCGCAACCCGTGAGGCTGCCGAGGCCGATCAGCGTGCGAAGGACGCGGCTGAGCGCGCAGAACGCGAGAAGGCCGAAGCCGTTGCAGCAGCAGAACGTCGCGCCCAGGAAGAAGCCGACCGCATCGAGCGCGAGCGCCAGGCTGCTGCCGATGCGCAGCGCAAGGCTGACGAAGCCCGCGCCGCTGATGTGGAGCACCGCCGGACCATCAACCGCACTGCTGTTGCGGCCCTCGTCGCTGCAGGCCTCTCCGATGAAGCTGCTGCTACCGCCATCACCGCCATCGTGCAGGGCAAAGTCCCGGCCGTCGCCATCCGCTACTGAGGCACACCATGAGCAGTCTCGTTCTCTCGCAAACCAAGAACCTCGCCTCGTCGCTGAACATGGCCGCTACCGACGCACAGGAGCTGGTGACGGTACTGAAGGCCACGGCGTTCAAGGGCCAGGTGTCCGATGCCCAAATGACCGCGCTGCTGGTGGTAGCCAACCAGTACGGTCTGAACCCGTGGACCAAGGAAATCTACGCCTTCCCGGACAAGAACAATGGCATCGTGCCGGTGGTTGGCGTCGACGGCTGGTCGCGAATCATCAACTCGCATCAGCAGTTCGACGGCATGGACTTCGAGCAGGATGACGACAGCTGTACCTGCTCGATCTATCGCAAGGACCGCAGCCGTCCGGTGCGCGTGACCGAGTACATGGCTGAGTGCCGCCGCCCGAATGTGGGCCCATGGCAGTCCCACCCGCGCCGCATGCTGCGGCACAAGGCCATGATCCAGTGCGCGCGACTCGCATTTGGCTTTGTCGGTATCTACGAGCAGGACGAGGCAGAGCGGATCATCGAGGGTGAGGTCGTCCGGGCTGAGCGCAAGCCGGCTGCTGCGACCCGTCAGCTGCCATCTGAGCCGGAAGACACCGAGGAGCGCCGCAAGCTGTACGCCAGCCTGCAGGCATTTGCCGAGGCTGGTCTGGACGAGTACCAGGGCGCGTGGGGTCGGCTGTCCAAGGAGCAGCGCGCCATGATCGGAACCAGCGGCCATGAGTCTCTGAAGGCCATCGCGCTGAACGCCGGCGCCGAGGATGTCGCTGATATCTCCGTCGCAGCCGAAGAGGTGCCGCTGTGATCACCTACAACCACCCCCAAGGCAGTCCCGAATGGCTGCAGAGCCGTTGTGGCGTCATCACCGCCAGCATGTTCAAGGTCGCGCGCGAGCGCCTGAAGTCCGGGCCGAACAAAGGCGACTTCACGGAAGCCGCGAAGGATTACGCCTTCCGCCTGGCGTTCGAGCGCATCAGCGGCCAGCTGATGGACGAGGGCTTTACGACGTGGCAGATGGATCGCGGCCATGAGTTGGAACCGCAAGCACGGGCGGCCCACGAAATTGAGACGGGCTGCGTGGTTGAGCAGGTCGGCTTTGTGACCACGGACGATAGTGTCTTCGGCGCTTCGGCAGACGGCTTCATTGGCGACACCACCGGCCTTGAGATTAAGTGCCTCGTCTCCGCCAAGGGCATCCGCAAGCTGTGGTTCGCGGACGACCTGTCCGACTTCATGGATCAGGTGCAAGGCGGCATGTGGATCACCGGCCGCAGTGATTGGCACTTCGTCATGTACAGCCCCGCCTTGGCAGGCATTGAGAAGCACCTGTTCCTACGCGTGGTCAAGCGAGACGAGGCGTACATCGAATCCATGGCGCGGGATCTGCTCGACTTTGCCGAGTTGGTCAATGAGTTCCAGGAGCGGCTGAAGAAGCCGCTACCGGAGGCCGCATGAGCGAGAAGAAGTTCATCGACGGCCTGATCGTCAAAGCACCGCGCGACGGTGCGCCGGAATACCTGGTCTGCAAGCTGTCGATCAAGCGCGAGGAGCTGATCGCGTGGCTGCAGCAGCAGAACGGCGAGTGGATCAACGCCGACGTGAAGATTTCACAGGGCGGCAAGTTCTATGCGCAGGTGGACGACTGGAAGCCGGATAGCCAGCGAGGCGGTGGCCACGGTGGTCGGCGCGGTGGTCAGGAGCAGCGTCGCCCAAGGCAGCAGAACTACGAGGAAGTACGCGACCAGCGCCTGGGCGATCTACAACGCAGCACGCCGATGGATGACTTCGCAGACGACGACATCCCTTTCATTCGCTGGGGTAACCGCTGATGAGCCGCAACCGATTCACCCGCCGCGCACCGAAGCGCAACGAGGGCCAGAGCTGGGGCCGGTTTATGGACGCGAATGGCTTGGAAGTCATCTACCGCATTTTCAGGCGCGATCACACTGGCCGTCTGCACTTCGTTGAGCACAGGACCGTTGTGGAAACCGATCCCAGGTACATCGCCCACGCGCTTCTCCTGTCAAAGCGCCAGCTGCGCGACCGCGTGGACGAAATCGACCTGGCCGCATTGGAGGAAGCAGCATGAGCAACTACACCGCAGCAGACATGACCACCGCAGCGGCAAGCGGGCATCGCGACGGCTATCAGGCTGGGTACGCGGATGCGGTGAAGGCATTCGAGACTGCACAGCCCGCCGCAGCGCAGGAGGCGGTGGCGTGGCAAGTTGGTGACGATTTTTACACTTCGGAGTCGCTGGCAATCGAAGGGATTCAGCAGTGGGGACCGTCAGGCTCTATTGCCATCCCGCTCTACGCCGCCCCCGTCGCCGCAGCGCCGGGTGATCTAGACGCACATGGCTTGCGTGCGCTGGATAACTGCATCGCTGACCTACGTCGCTTGCTGGAACTGTCGCAAGACTACGATCTAGACGTGATGAAAATGCAATCGCTGGAGACTGCCATCGAGTCGATGGAACTGCGGAAGGTAGCCAGCACCCCCGCAGCGCCGGCGCTCTACGTGAATAAGTGGGAGCTGGATAACGGCGGCGCTGACGGCGTGGTCGCAATGCGCGCTGGGCGGCTCGATGCACAGCGCCAGTTCTTCACCGTGCCCCTATACCTCGCCCCCGCAGCGCCGGGGATCGACCTTGAACAGTTGCGCCCCCTGATGCAGCTCGGCATGACCTGGGGTCCGGGTAGCAAATATCGCATTGCTGCTGAAAGTCTAGCGGACCTGATCGACGCCAGCCCCAAGGGCGGCAGCATCGCGCAGTTCAAAGGGCTGACACGCGAACTGACAAAGCTGTCAAAGAAGTCCGAGGGTGAGCCGGTATGGATCGAACCCCAAGAAGCCGCAGCGCTATTGCAGACCACCAGCGCCGAGGTGGGGGCGTGAGCCGCCTCTACTGCGGTCGGCCCGAGTGCGGCGTATACCTTGGCTCGCTCGGAAGCGATCACTGCGACATGTGCGGATGGTCGGAGCCTGACAACTGGCAGGAAGAGGCCGACGACGACGAGCAGCCCACCAGCCACGGCGCGGAGGTGTCCAATGGCTGAGCGCAAGAAGCCAACCGGCTACGTGGCGCGCTGCCAGTGCGGCGAGATCGTTGGCGCCATCGATCTGGAACGCAGCGACCGAAAGGACGCCGGGCAGATCATGGGCCGCTGGATCGCTGAAGGCCTGACGCTGGAGCCGCGCTTCACTGGTAGCTGGAGCTGCGATGTGATCGCTTGCGGTTGCAAGGAGGTGCGCCATGGATGACCAGCAGCGCGCCAGGGAGTTGCTTGCACTCGCACTTGACGAACACGGACACCCAACCGAAGCCTTGAACGTCAGGAATGGAATTGACCTGGAAACCTACAGAGTCGAACTGTGGGCCATCACCGCCGCCCTGCGCGCCGCGCTGGAAGGGTTCGTGCTGGTGCCGGAGATCGCTACGGAAGAAATGCTATCTGCGGCATACCCTCGCAATGAACGCATCGACGATTCGTTCGACAGGCACGGGGCTTGGGCCGACTGCATCGCCGCCCGACCGCAGGGGGTGTCGGATGCGTAAGACCTGCACCAAATGCGTCCGCTCCCTGCCGCTGCAGCAGTTCAACCGCGCGGGGAAGCAAGGCCGGTCCGGCGTGTGCGTGCCGTGCACCAACGACATGCGCAGGCTTCGTGCTCCGCTGCCACCGATCTCGCGCGACCCCGACGAGATTAACTGGAACAACCTCACAAACCTCTGGTTCGGGTTTGTGCGCCCCAATCCATCCTGGAGGCTTTGATGAAGCGATCCGACATCACTGGTCAAATTTTCGGACGACTTACCGCTGTGCGCAGGGTCGGCACCTACAAGTCTGGTGGCGCGCTATGGCTTTTCGCGTGCGTGTGCGGTGGAGAAACTACCACTCTCGCGTCTCATGCTCGAACCGGACATACCCAGTCCTGTGGATGCTTGTGGGACGACACGCACACAATCCATGGGCGCAGCCATTCGGCCGAGTACCAGGCATGGGTCGGAATGCTCGCCAGATGCAATGATCCTTCCGCGAGGGGATGGGATCGATACGGCGGGCGCGGCATTCGTGTCTGCGAGCGCTGGTCATCGTTCGAGAACTTCCTGGCTGATATGGGGCCACGACCGTCAGCAGGCCTGTCGATTGATCGGATTAACAACAACGGCGACTACGAGCCATCCAATTGCCGTTGGGCCACGATTGAGCAGCAGTCAAGCAACAGGCGTGACAATGTCCACCTGACGTTCCAGGGAAGAACGCAAACCCTTTCACAGTGGGCGCGCGAGCTCCAGATCAGCCCGGCTGGATTGCATCGCAGACTGAAGCGCCACCCAGTCGAAGTGGCACTGGCTGCCGGAAAGGCCCGCCAAAACACGTCAGTCGCTGCCCGAGCAGCCAAGCCGGCTTCCCTGTGGTTCGGGCCTGTGCGGCCGCAGCCGAGGTATGCCGTATGAGCACCACGGAAGCAATCGACCACATCGCTGTCGGCCACGACCTCGCGCGCAAGACCGGCGTGAACCTCGACAAGGCCCGGCCGAAGACCCGCCGCATGTGGGAGGCGCGCGGCCTGGCTGTGATCGCCCTGGCCCGCGGCGATCTGGACGAGGCCACCAAGATCATGGCGCCGTTCGCGAGGAAGCGCCGATGACCGCCCCGCAGCTATTCCCCAAGCCGGCCAAGCGCATGAAGCAGCCGCCCAAGGACTTCCTGCGCGAGCAGCTTGCCGCGGCCGCAAACGAGATCATCCGGCTCCGCGCTGTGGAGCTGGCCAACGAAGACCGAATCAAAAGCGCCCGCGCGGCGCTGGAGGGAGAGACGGCATGAAGTTGATGCTGGCCCACAAGTGGGCAGAAAAGTACTTCGACGAGGACAGTCGGCCAGATGCCCAGTTGCTCGGCCGGTGGTGCCGCAACGGGAAGATCCCTGCAACCAAGGTCGTCGGCCAGTGGTACGTCGATGAGCATGCCTGGCTGGCTGGCGGCGACGATCTGGTCGCCAGCGTCTTGGCAGCGGCGTAACTTGCCATGATGGGACGTGCACGCAAACCAAGCCGCCGCGACTGGCCGGCCAACCTCTACGCTCACCGTGACGGGTTCAAATACCGTCATCCGATAACCCGGAAAGAGCACTCCATGGGCAAGGACAAGGCCAAGGCCTTCGCCGCGGCCAAGAAGCTCAATGCACTGCTAATGCCGGGGAACGATTTGGTGGCTGCCGTACTGACGCCGGGCGAGACCGTGGCCGACGCCATCAAGGTGTTCCGGACCGATGACATTCCTGGCAGGAAGTGGGCACCCAAAACCGCCGAGGTTTACGAAAGCGTTATCCGTCGAATCCAGGCTGGCCTGGGCTCAACGCCGGTTGCCGACGTGACCGTAAAGGCCTGCGCCACCTTCATTCGGGAAGTGACCGAGTCGGAGCGCGCACGCCAGCAGTTCCGGCTGGTGCTCGGCTGGATTCTGGCCTGTGCGGTGGAGGAAGGCTGGATAGACACCAACCCAGCTCTGGCCACCCGCAAGTTTTCCCACAGCCGCAAGCGCGAGCGCCTGTCCATCGAGGTCTACCGCGCAATCTGGGATGCCGCACCACAGTGGGTGCGCAACGCTATGGACCTGTCACTGCTGACCCTGTTGCGCCGCGAGGACGTGGTTTCAGCCAGATTCGCCGACCTACGCGATGGCGCGCTTTGGGTGGTGCCATCGAAAACCGAGGGTTCCACGAACGTCCGCCTGCAGATCGCTGCGACCGGCCCGCTGGGCGACCTGCTGGTCCGCTGTCGCGATGCCGTGGTGTCGCCCTACCTGATCCACCGGCTGCCCGAGAAGGCGCGGCCCAGCAACATGCGAGCCAAGGACCGAGACCATCACACCCAGGTGCTGCCGGAGCAACTGTCGCGCGCCTTCGCCACGGCACGCGATGCAGCGGGCGTCGACATGGACAACCCGCCCACGTTCCACGAAATCCGCAGCTTGGGCGGCGCCCTGCTGAAGGAAGCCGGCTGGACGAACGAGCAGATTCAGGCGCTGATGGGCCACAGCAATGTGGCGATGACCGAACACTATCTGGGCGGTCATGAAGCGCCATGGCAGGCCGTCAGCACCGGCATTTCGTTGCCGCGATAGTGGACGATTAGTGGACACTTAGTGACCACAACGAAAAAGGGCTCACGACGAATGCCGTAAGCCCTTGTTCTTAAATCAGTAATTGGTCGGGACGGCCGGATTTGAACCGACGACCCTCTGCCCCCCAGGCAGATGCGCTACCAGGCTGCGCTACGCCCCGATCGTTACTGCTTTCGCCTTGCGGCGAGCCGGTGATTATACCGGTTTTCACACAAAAAAGTTCAGCGGCGGAGCAGTTGCAGTACTTCTTCCAGCTCCATGCGCACCTGCTTGATGATCTGGTTGCTCAGTGCCGATTCTTCGCGGGCGCCCTCGCCTTCCAGTCGCAGACGGGCGCCACCGATGGTGTAACCCTGTTCGTACAGCAGGCCGCGGATCTGCCGGACCATCAGCACGTCGTGGCGCTGATAGTAGCGGCGGTTGCCACGGCGCTTGCCTGGCTCAAGGCTGGGAAACTCGGTTTCCCAGTAGCGCAGCACGTGCGGCTTGACGTCGCATAGCTCGCTCACTTCACCAATGGTGAAGTAACGCTTGGCCGGAATCGGCGGAAGTTCGCGGTTACTGCCCGGATCCAGCATATGCCTCCACCCGCTCCTTGAGCTTCTGGCCCGGACGGAAGGTGACTACCGTACGGGCGGAAATCGGAATTTCCTCGCCGGTCTTTGGGTTGCGACCCGGGCGCTGGTTCTTGCGCCGCAGATCGAAATTGCCGAAGCCCGACAGCTTCACTTGACGTCCCTGTTCCAATGCATCGCGCAACACATCGAAGAACGCGTCGACAAACTCCTTGGCCTCACGCTTGTTCAGACCAACTTCGTCGAACAACCGATCCGCCATCTCCGCCTTGGTCAATGCCATGCCTGCTCCCTGTATCCCGCCTCAGCCACGGATCTTTGCGCCGTGCCCATGATCAATCGCCGTCACCACGTCGGTGACTACGGCTTCCACGTCACGGTCCGTCAATGTGCGCGACTTGTCCTGCAAAATCAAGCCCATAGCCAAACTCTTGAAACCCGGCTCGACGCCCTGACCGACATAACGGTCGAACAGCGCGACTTCACGCAGCAGTTCGCCGGCGGCAGCCCGGATGGTTGACGACAGCTCAGTCCAGCTGACCGATTCAGCTACGACCACGGCCAGATCCCGGCGGACCGCCGGGAAGCGCGACAACTCGCTCGAACGCGGCAGCGAACGCGCAGCCAGCGGCGCCAGGTCCAGCTCGAAAGCGTAGACATCGGCATCCACGTCCATGGCCTTGGTCAGGCGCGGGTGCAGCTGGCCGATCCAGCCGATGCACTCGCCATCACGCCAGATGTCCGCCGAGCGGGCCGGGTGTGCATACGGGCGCTGCGAGGCACGGAACTCCAGGACTGCGCCGGAAGCGGCAGCCAGCGATTCCAGATCACCCTTGAGGTCGTGGAAATCGACCTTGCGCGCCTTCTCGCCCCACTGCAGGGTGGCAGCATCGCCGCACACGGCAGCTGCAATGCGAACGGTTTCCTTCGGCGCAGGCTTGCCCTCGCCGGCCTGCGCGGTGAACACGCGGCCGATTTCGAACAGGCGCACGCGGCCGGCCTGGCGGGCTACGTTGCGACCCAGCGTTGCCACCAGACCCGGCAACAGCAACGGACGCATCACCGCCAGCTCGGCCGACAGCGGGTTGGCCAGCGCAACCAGGCCTTCGTGCTGCTGCCACTGCTTCAGCAGCTCGGCATCGACGAAGGCGAAGTTGATGGTCTCCAGCATTTCGCGGGCCACCAGCTGGCGACGCACGCTGAGGTCATCCAGACGGGTTTCGCTCGGCATGGCGATGCGTGCAGCGCCGCCCGGCAAGGTGGTCGGGATGGATTCGTAGCCGTGGATACGGGCCAGTTCTTCGATCAGGTCTTCTTCGATGGCGATATCGAAACGACGGCTTGGGCCGGTAACGTTCCAACCATCGGCAACAGCCTCGACCTGCATGCCAAGCGCGCGCAGGATGCGCTCGACTTCAGCGTCTTCAATCTGGATGCCGAGCACGCGCACGATGCGGGCGCGACGCAGCAGTATCCTGGCGGCGACCGGCAGATCAGCTTCGCGCACGGCTTCGGTGACCGGAGCCGGCGTACCGCCAGCTAGGTCGAGCACCAGCTTGGTGGCGTATTCGATGGCGGTACGCGGCAGCTGCGGATCGACACCACGCTCGAAGCGATGACCGGCATCGGTGTGCAGGCCGAGCTTGCGGCCACGGCCCATGATCGCCGCCGGGGCGAAGTGCGCCGCTTCCAGAAACACCTTGCTGGTCGCATCGGTGACGCGGGTATCGAAGCCACCCATCAGGCCAGCCAGGCCGACCGGACGGTCGGCATCGGTGACCACCAGGAAGCTGTCATCCAGCGCCGCGTCGCGGCCATCGAGCAGCTTGAGGCTTTCACCGGCACGCGAGCGGCGCACGGCAATCGGCCCCTTCAGCGTATCGAGGTCGTAGGCATGCATCGGCTGACCGAGTTCCAGCATCACGTACTGGGTGATATCGACCAGCAGCGACACCGGACGCACGCCACTACGACGCAGGCGCTCGGCCATCCACAGCGGCGTGGTCGCGGCGGCATTGACGCCTTCGATCACGCGCCCCAGGTAACGCGGCGCTTCAGCACCGGCGTCGAGCTGGATACTCAGTTCACGTGCACCCTGTGCCGGTACGGCATCGGCGGCGAACGGCTTCACTTCGCTACGGGTAGCCGCAGCCACATCGAAGGCTATGCCGCGCACGCTGAAGCAGTCAGCGCGATTCGGGGTCAGCTTGATCTCGATGCTGGCGTCCGGCAGGCCGAGATACTCGACCAGCGCGGTGCCAACCGGTGCGTCGTCCGGCAGTTCCAGCAGGCCGGAAGCGTCGTTGTCCAGGCCCAGCTCCTTGGCCGAGCACAGCATGCCGTTGGATTCCACGCCACGCAGCTTGGCCGGCTTGATCTTCAGCTCGCCGATCTGCGCGCCAACCATTGCCAGCGGCGCGACCAGACCCGGACGCGCATTCGGCGCGCCGCAGACGATCTGCAGCAGTTCGGCCTGGCCTGCATCGACCTTGCAGATCTGCAGACGGTCAGCTTCCGGATGACGGGTGGCTTCGACAATGCGCGCTACCACCACGTTGTCCAAGCCTGCGCCCAGCGCGGTGACTTCTTCGACTTCCAGACCGATGGCAGTCAGCACGGCGCTGAGTTCGTCGCGCGATGCGGTGGTCGGTACGTGGCTGCGCAGCCAGCTTTCAGAGAATTTCATGTATTTACCTTGATGGGAGGCGCGCCTCCCGTTGCGGTTTTTTTGTTGATACCCGGCGCTTTGCGCCTGGGGTTGGTCAACGTTTAAAAACTGCCGAGCATGGCTCGGCACTACACAGTTCGTTTCAGGCGAACTGCTTGAGGAAACGGACGTCGTTCTCGAAGAAGGCGCGCAGATCGTTGACGCCGTAACGCAGCATCGCGAAACGCTCCACGCCCAGGCCGAAGGCGAAGCCGGTGTAGCGCTCCGGATCGATGCCTACCGACTTCAACACGTTCGGGTGGACCATGCCGCAGCCCAGCACTTCCAGCCAGCGGGTGCTGCCATCGGGCTGCTGCCAGGCGATATCCACTTCCGCACCCGGCTCCACGAACGGGAAGTAGCTCGGGCGGAAACGCATCTCGAAATCGCGCTCGAAGAACGCTCGCACGAACTCGGACAAGGTGCCCTTGAGGTCGGCGAAGTTGGAGTGCTCGTCCACCAGCAGACCTTCGACCTGATGGAACATCGGCGAATGGGTCTGGTCGCTGTCGCTGCGGTACACCTTGCCGGCCGCGATCATGCGCAGCGGCGGCTTGTGGTCGCCCATGTAGCGCACCTGCACACCCGAGGTATGCGTGCGCAGCAGGCGGCCGTCGCCGAAGTAGAAGGTGTCGTGCATGGCGCGCGCCGGGTGGTGCGGCGGGAAGTTCAGTGCCTCGAAGTTGTGCCAGTCGTCTTCGATTTCCGGGCCTTCGGACAGTTCGTAACCGAGGCGGGCGAAGATTTCGGTGATGCGCTCCAGGGTGCGCGTTACCGGATGCAGGCCGCCGCGCTCGCCATGGCGGCCCGGCAAGGTGACATCGATGCTTTCAGAAGCCAAGCGTGCGTCCAGCGCGGCGTTTTCCAGCAGCGTCTTGCGCTCACCCAACGCGGAGGACACTGCATCGCGCGCGATATTGATCGCCTCGCCCGCTGCCTTGCGCTCGTCGGCCGGCAATGCGCCAAGCTGCTTGAGCTGGGCAGTGATGCTGCCGCTCTTGCCCAACAGCGAAACACGCAGGTTTTCCAGCGTTTCCGGGCTCTGCGCCGCGGCCACATCGGCCAGCGCCTGCGCGGTCAAGGATTGGATGTCACTCATGGGATCGACGAAACCTCTGGCCGGCTTGCCTACGCGGTACGCGCCGGGCCGACCCCCGTCGCCACCAGTGGATGACCGCCGCGCAACCATCGGCAGCGGCAACCAGCACAAAAAAGAATGGGGAAGGACTTGCGCCCTTCCCCATGCATTGTCTCACCACAGCCGCTGCGCGTGAACGCTACAACTGCTGCAGGAAGAACTTATGCCGCCAGTGCGCCCTTGGCCTTTTCTGCCAGAGCGGCAAAACCGGCTGCGTCGTGCACGGCGATATCAGCCAGAACCTTACGATCCAAGGTGATACCGGCCTTCAGCAGGCCGTTCATGAAACGGCTGTAGCTCAGGCCGTTGATGCGGGCAGCCGCATTGATGCGGGTGATCCACAGCGAACGGAAATTGCGCTTCTTCTGCTTACGGCCAATGTAGGCGTACTGCTGTGCCTTGATGACTGCCTGCTTGGCAACGCGGAAGACCTTGCGACGGGCGTTGTAATAGCCCTTGGCGAGATCCAATACTTTCTTGTGGCGGCGGCGCGCCTGCACACCACGCTTTACTCGTGCCATGGTTCAGTCCTCAGAGGTAGGGAAGCATACGGTCCAGACGGCCTGCGTCTTCTGCGCGGACGTGATTCGTCTGACGCAGGTTACGCTTCCGCTTGGTCGCTTTCTTCGTGAGGATGTGGCTACGGTTGGCGTGACCGCACTTGTACTTGCCGGAGGCGGTCTTGCGGAAACGCTTGGCCGCCGCCCGGTTGGTCTTGATCTTGGGCATTGCTATGTCCTTGATGGTCTCTTTTCACTGACTGGGCGGTGGTTTTACCCACACTTTCCGTCCCTGCCCTTGTCTGTTTAAAGCCCACGCTCCCACTGGAGGCAGGCAGGTCCTGGGTGAAGCAAACAACAAACCCGGCGAACCGGGCCGCCCATTATGCCTTGCGCACCAGCCACTTGCAAACTGCAAGCGGGTTGGCACTCAAAATTGCTGAACAGGCATACAAACAGGGAGGTAGCCGAAGCCCCTCCCTGTTCAGCAAAGCAGCAGGCCCAAGGGCCGACGGCTTACTTCTTCTTCGGCGCGATCATCATGACCATCTGCCGGCCTTCCAGGCGCGGACGGGACTCGATCACGATGTCCTCACCCAGATCAGCCTCGATCCGGTTGGCCATTTCGCGACCCAGTTCCTGATGGCTCATTTCGCGGCCACGGAAGCGGATGTTGACCTTGATCTTGTCGCCCTCTTCGAGGAAACCGCGCATCTTGCGCAGCTTGATCTGGTAGTCGCCCTCGTCCGTGACCGGACGGAACTTCACTTCCTTGATCTCGACCTGCTTGGTCTTCTTCTTGGCCTCGTTGGCCTTCTTCTGCGCTTCGAACTTGAACTTGCCGAAATCCATGATCTTGCAGACCGGCGGATCGGCCTGCGGCTGGATTTCAACCAGGTCCAGGCCTTCGTCTTCGGCCATGGACAGCGCTTCGTCGCGCGACAACACGCCAATCATTTCACCGTCACTGCCGATCACGCGTACGCGCGGCACCCGGATTTCCTGATTACGGCGGTTCTGTTTGTTGTCAGGGATACTGATATTGCAATCTCCAAGTGGATTAGTACCGGCCCTGCGGAGTGTCCGCCGGGGCCGGGGCCCTACTTACTTCAATGCTTCAATTCTGCCTGCAGCCGTTCGACGAAGGCCTGAACCGACATCGAACCAAGGTCTTCACCGGACCGCGTGCGTACCGCCACGGCCCCGTTTTCCTTCTCGCGGTCACCAATGACCAGCAGGTACGGTACGCGCTGCAGCGTATGCTCGCGAATCTTATAGCCGATCTTCTCGTTGCGCAAATCGGCGTCAACCCGGAAGCCTTGATTTGCAAGGCTTTTGCGAACTTCCTCGACGTAATCGGCCTGGGCGTCGGTGATATTGGCCACCATCACCTGCACCGGCGCCAGCCAGGTCGGGAATGAACCGGCGTGCTGCTCGATCAGAATGCCCAGGAAACGCTCCATCGAGCCAACAATGGCCCGGTGCAGCATCACCGGATGGCGTTTCTGGCTGCTCTCGTCCACGTATTCGGCACCAAGACGGCCCGGCATCATGAAATCGACCTGCATGGTGCCCAACTGCCAGGTACGGCCGATGGCATCCTTCAGGTGGTACTCGATCTTCGGGCCGTAGAACGCACCCTCGCCCGGCAGCTCCTGCCATTCGACACCGCAGCTGGACAGCGCGGTGCGCAGCGCACCCTCGGCCTTGTCCCAGGTCTCGTCGTCACCCAGACGCGACTCCGGACGCAGCGCGATCTTGATCTGGATTTCCTCGAAACCGAACGCCTTGTACACCGCCAGCGCCTGCTGGTGGAAGGCCGTCACTTCTGCTTCGACCTGGCTCTCGGTGCAGAAGATGTGGCCATCGTCCTGGGTGAAACCACGCACGCGCAGAATGCCGTGCAGCGCGCCGGACGGCTCGTTGCGATGGCAGGCACCGAACTCGCCGTAACGGATCGGCAGGTCGCGGTAGCTATGCAGACCCTGGTTGAACAGCTGCACGTGGCCCGGGCAGTTCATCGGCTTCAGCGCATAGGTGCGCTTCTCCGACTCGGTGAAGAACATGTTGTCCTGGTAGTTGTCCCAGTGGCCGGACTTCTTCCACAAGCTCACGTCGAGGATCTGCGGGCAACGCACTTCGCCGTAACCACTCTGGCGATAGACATTGCGCATGTACTGCTCGACGACCTGCCAGATCGACCAGCCCTTCGGGTGCCAGAACACCAGGCCCGGCGCCTCTTCCTGCAGGTGGAACAGGTCCTGCTGCTTGCCGATGCGGCGGTGGTCGCGCATTTCAGCTTCTTCGATGCGCTTGATATAGGCCTCGAGCTGCTTCTTGTCGGCCCAGGCGGTGCCATAGATACGCTGCAACTGCTCGTTCTTGGCATCGCCGCGCCAGTACGCGCCGGAGATGCGCATCAGCTTGAAGGACTTCAGGAAGCGCGTGTTCGGCACGTGCGGGCCGCGGCACATGTCCACGTATTCCTGGTGGTAGTACATGCCCATCGCGGTGACGTCGTCGGACATGTCTTCGATCAGGCGCAGCTTGTAGTCCTCGCCACGCGCCTTGAAGATGTCGATCACTTCCGCGCGCGGCGTGACCTTCTTGATCACGTCGTAATCCTGGGCAATCAGCTCGCCCATGCGCTTCTCGATCGCCGCCATGTCTTCCGGCGTGAACGGGCGCTCGTTGTAGATGTCGTAGTAGAAGCCTTCAGCAATGACCGGGCCGATCACCATCTTGGCTTCCGGGTACAGCTGCTTCACCGCGTGGCCAACCAGGTGGGCGCAGGAGTGGCGGATGATCTCCACACCCTCCTCGTCCTTGGCGGTGATGATGCGCAGCGAAGCATCGTGATCGATCACGTCGCTGGCATCGACCTGCACGCCATCCACGGCGCCGGCAATGGTGGCCTTGGCCAGACCTGCACCAATGGACTGGGCAACGTCCATGACGCTGACCGGGTTTTCGAACTGACGGACGCTGCCGTCTGGGAGAGTGATGTTGATCATGGGGTTCACCAAAGGTCACGACCCGCCGGGCGGGCTGGAAACAGCGCTGACAGGCGCTGTCTCAAGGGAGTTTCATGGAGTTTCGGGCAATAAAAAAGCGCCACGACGGCGCCTGCAACAGGGCGGTGGCGGAGATCAGCAGTGGGCGATGGTAGTGCTCATGTCACACGCTCGGCCGGCGCTTTGCGCGGGCCACCTCGATTGCCGAAGGGGTTGTTAGGGAGATATTAAACCAATCAGGGCAAACCTGCTCTGGGACTGTCCGCGCCGCACCCTGCCCTCAGCGCCAGAAGCCTGAGCCCCGGCCTCCGCGGCCGGGCTTCAGCAGAATCGAGGCGCCCCAGCCACGCCAACCAAGCAACCTCGCATCGCCCCGAAGCCCCGGCAAAACCGGCGAAACCGGCGAAACCGGCAACTAAGGGAAGGCCTCGACAGCCATCATCAGCAACCAACGGTCCAGCCATCCAGCCCCACCGAAGCGACCGGACATCCGCGGATCATCAAGGCCCCGCCACGTCCAACTGGCGCCGTGCCCCACCAAAAACCGGAAGATTCTTGCTCACACAGTGAATGCCACCGCCACCGGCCGCGATCGGGTCGATATTGAGCTGGACGATCTCACGCCCCGGATAGAGCGACTTCAGCAGATCCCTGCAGCGCGCATCCGCCTCGGCATCACCGAACTCGGGAGCGATGACCGCACCGTTGATCGGCAGGAAATTGATGTAACCAGCCGCATAGTCGGCTTCGCGCGTATACATGTTGTCGCGGGGCTCCTGCGGCGGTGACAGCGTATGCACCTGCAGCCGCCGCCCGGACGCATCGGTAGCCGCATTGAGAATTTCCAGATGACGGCGGGTAACCGCGAAATCATAGGACTCGGGGTCGTTGTCGAGATTGGCGATGACCACACCCGGCGCAGCGAAGCGCGCATAGAAATCAACATGGGCATCGGTGATGTCCTGCCCCTTGATCCCCGGCAACCAGATGATCTTGCGCAGGCCGAGCAACGACTTCAATTCTGCCTCGATCTGCGCCCTGCTCATGCCCGGGTTGCGGTTGTCGTTGACCCAGCAACTCTCGGTGATGATCGCCGTGCCATCACCGTCCACTTCGATGCCACCGCCTTCGCCGGTGAGGCGACTGCGTATATAGCGTGCGTGCAGATCCGTGCTCAAGGTTTTCGCCACGGCGGTATCGCCCGCGAAGGCCTGCTTGCGCCCCCAGCCATTGAAGTTGAAATCAACCAATCCAAGCTGCGCCTCGCGCCCGAGCACGAAGCAGCCACCGTAGTCGCGTACCCAGATGTCATCGAGCGGCATGGGCATGTAGTGGATATTGACTGTGCCGCAGGCGCGCCTGGCCTCAGCCTCCTGCGCCTGGCGGCACAGAACGGTGACCGACTGATAGCGGGAAATCGTCCTGGCGAGCAGCGCAACCGTCCTGTTCACCGCGCCGGCCCAGTCGCGCCAGACCGCCTTGGATGCGGCGTAGGCGAGAAATACACGCTCCTGCGGCGCCTCCTCAGCAGGCACGCGCCATTGTGGCTCGGCCATCGCCACCAGCGGCGCGGACAACCCGACCTTCACGGATGCCGCCACACCAACACCAACAGAAAGCTGGGCAAGAAACTGCCTACGGCTGGACATCACACCACCTCAACGAATATTCAACAGGGCAACCGACCAGCCCATGGAACCAGGCCAACGGATAGCAGCGCACGCAGCATCCAGCCACCTCTAACATCGGAGGACCTCACAGCGCCAGGCAAGCCAATACTCCCGCGCAGCGGATGAAGGCGCTGTCGCGACAGACGGAGCGGCAAGCCCACAGACGGAACGGCCCGACGCGAAATAGCGCACTGCAAACCGCGCACGCAAAATGGCCGCAGAAGATTCCGCTGAACAAACAGGAGAGACCCGGGTTGCCGGGGCAGACGGAGCGCAAGTGCGAGGCCAGAAGGCCTGATTCGTCCGTCACGTGAATCCACCGAAACCGTCGCTGCCGCCTGGTTTCAAGTGGTGGGCGGTACAGGGTTCGAACCTGTGACCCCTACCATGTCAAGGTAGTGCTCTACCGCTGAGCTAACCGCCCGTTTGAAGCCTTTCTACGTCACAAGGGCCGAATCAGCCATACCGCAACGCATAACATCACCTGGAAACAAAAAACCCGGCCGGCGCCGGGCTTTCGTGGCCACTTCCCGAGGAAGTGGTGGGCGGTACAGGGTTCGAACCTGTGACCCCTACCATGTCAAGGTAGTGCTCTACCGCTGAGCTAACCGCCCGTCTCAGCAACAATTTCTTCGCTGCGAGGGCGCGTATCTTAACCCTGCTCTTCACGAAGAACAACCGTTTTCTCGAAATATTTCACACCGGGCCGCTTCAGCCCAGATTGGCTTCCTTCAGGCGATGGATCTGGTCGCGTATGCGCGCAGCATCCTCGAACTCCAGATCGCGGGCGTGCTGGTACATCGTCTGCTCCAGTTCCTTGAGGCGTGCAGCCAGCTTGGCCGGCTCCAGTGGCAGGTAATCCGCCTCCGGCTCAGCGACGCGACGCCCCTTGCCCTTCGCACCGGACTTCGGCGAGCTTTCCTCATGCGCGCCCTCAAGGATATCGACAATAGGCCGCACCACCGACTGCGGCACGATGCCATGCGCTTCGTTGTATTCCACCTGCTTCTGCCGACGACGGTCGGTCTCGTCGATCGCCGCCTGCATCGAACGGGTCATCTTGTCGGCATACAGGATGGCCTTGCCGCGCACATTGCGCGCCGCACGACCGATGGTCTGGATCAGCGAGCCGGTTGAGCGCAGGAAGCCTTCCTTGTCGGCATCGAGGATAGCGACCAGCGACACCTCGGGCATGTCCAAGCCTTCGCGCAGCAGGTTGATGCCAACCAGCACATCGAACTTGCCCAGGCGTAGATCACGGATGATTTCCACGCGTTCGACCGTATCCACGTCCGAGTGCAGGTAGCGCACGCGGATGCCGTGCTCGCTCAAGTACTCGGTGAGGTTCTCGGCCATGCGCTTGGTCAGGGTTGTGACCAGCACGCGGTCACCCATCTTGATGCGCTCAGTCGCCTGCGACATCAGATCATCGACCTGGGTGCCAACCGGGCGGATCTCCACCTGCGGATCGATCAGACCGGTCGGGCGCACCACCAGCTCGGTGATGTCATCGCCCGACTCGCGAAGCTCGTACGGACCCGGCGTCGCCGACACATAGATGGCACGCGGCGAACGCGCCTCCCACTCCTCGAAGCGCAGCGGACGGTTGTCCAGCGCCGAAGGCAGGCGGAAACCGAATTCGACCAGGGTCTCCTTGCGCGAACGGTCGCCCTTGTACATGGCGCCAATCTGCGGAATGGTCACGTGCGACTCGTCGATGACCAGCAACGCATCCGGCGGCAGGTAGTCGAACAGGGTCGGCGGCGGATCGCCAGCTGCCTTGCCGGTGAGGTGCCGCGAGTAGTTCTCGATGCCGTTGCAATAGCCAACCTCAGCCATCATTTCCAGATCGTACTGGGTACGCTGCGCCAGGCGCTGCGCTTCGACCAGTTTGTTCTGCGCGTACAACTGCTCCAATCGCTCCTTCAGCTCGGCCTTGATGGTCTCCACCGCCGCCAGCACGCGCTCGCGCGTGGTGGCGTAATGGGTCTTTGGATAGATGGTGTAGCGCTGCATCTTGCGCAGGCTCTCGCCGGTAAGCGGATCGAACATGCTCAGCTGCTCGATGTCACCATCGAACAACTCGATGCGCAGCGCCTCGCTATCCAACTCAGCCGGAAACACATCGATCACCTCGCCGCGCACGCGGAAGGTGCCGCGCTGCAATTCGTACTCGTTGCGGGTGTACTGCAACTGGGTGAGATGCTTGATCAGGTCACGCTGATCGATGCGCTCACCCTTGGACAGGATCAGGCGCAGCGACAGATAGTCCTCCGGCGCGCCCAGGCCATAGATGGCCGACACCGTCGCCACCACGATCGCATCCGGCCGCGACAGCAAGGTCTTGGTCGCCGCCAGGCGCATCTGCTCGATGTGCTCGTTGATCGAACTGTCCTTCTCGATGAAGGTATCCGACGACGGCACATAGGCCTCGGGCTGGTAGTAATCGTAGTAACTGACGAAGTACTCCACCGCATTGTTCGGGAAGAACGCCTTGAACTCACCGTACAACTGTGCCGCCAGGGTCTTGTTCGGCGCCATCACCAGCGTCGGGCGCTGCACCTGCTGCACCACATTGGCAATGGTGTAGGTCTTGCCCGAGCCAGTCACACCCAGCAGCGTCTGCTTGGCGATGCCCGCCTCGAAGTTGGCCACCAGCTTTTCGATGGCAGCCGGCTGGTCACCGGAAGGCGAATACGGCGATACGAGCTGAAAGCTGTCGGACATGAGGTCAACGCTGCTTTAGGGACATTTCAGTATAGCGAGCCGGACGCCCACGCCGCGGCAGGCGCTAAACCCAGGTTCAGACGCAGATCCCGGCTAGCGCAACAACAGCCATCTTCGGCAACGCTGTACTTCCGCGCCGCCTAGAATCCAATGCCAGTCCAGCCCTCCTCCCCTTGCCAGCGCGGGCCCAGACGCGGCTTCACACTGATCGAACTCATCGCCTGGGTTGCGGCAGTGGCGATACTTGCCGCCATTGCCCTGCCGGAACTGCAGCTCTCGCTACGCAGACAGCGTGCAATCAACGTCCAGAACTCGCTGGTGGCCCACCTGCATCTGGCGCGCGCGACCGCCCTGTGGCGCCGCCAGACCACGCAGATCTGCCCAACGACCAATGGCCGCCATTGCTCCCAAGACAGTGACTGGGGGACGTCCTGGCTGATTTTTCTGGACCCGGACGGCGATGGAATGCCCGACACCCAAATCGACATCATCCGCGTCACCATGGACACCAGACAGGAGCACCTAAGGGTACTCGGCTCATCTGGACGCCCCCACCTGCGCTACCTCGCCGATGGACGCAGCGCGGGCTCAAATCAGACCATCGTCCTGTGCGACCACCAGGGCACCCTGCATGCCAGCGTGATCATCAACAACAGCGGCCGCGTGCGCAACACGCGAGCCGACGGCACGCGAAACTGCCCACGATGAAACACAGGTCTTGCACTCCGCCGTTTCGCTGAGTAGAATTCGCCTCCCCGCCCGAATAGCTCAGCCGGTTAGAGCACTTGACTGTTAATCAGGGGGTCGTTGGTTCGAGTCCAACTTCGGGCGCCAGATAAAAAAACACAAAGCCCACCGAAAGGTGGGCTTTGTGTTTTCTGTGTACAACAGCACCTCGCCAAGGCCCCAACACCAGTCAACCCCCAAAAAAAACCCGCCATTGCTGGCGGGCTTTTCCTCATGACTGTGACGTTACCAACACTGGGCAAGCGCTGCCGTACCACTCTTGGTACGTACACCTTGCGCATTGAGGCTCAGCGTCCCGCACTTCGGATCCTTCTGACTGGATGTTGGTACCGCCTGCAGAATGTAGGCACGTGCGGTTGGATCCCCACCCTGGAAGCCAACAACGTAGAAACTGTTCAAATCGGCCTCACAAACCGGTGCAGGCGCCCCCACATAAGTCAGGTTGGTGGTGTGGAACCTTTCCATGGTTTGCGCATGCTGCTGCAGGCAACCTGCAACCGCAGTACGCCGCGCCTTGACCACATATTCCCGATAATTGGGATAGACGATGGCTGAAAGGATCGCAATGATCGCAACAACAATCATCAACTCCACCAGGGTGAAGCCCGCCTCACGAGAGGTTGCACCATGCCTACACTGCACACGAACCATGCTGTTCATCCCCGTTACTCCCCGACCAACTCGCGCCACGAAACGCGCTTGATGTTGCCATTATTGTTATTGGTCTTGATCTTCTTGTAAGAACCGTCGTCCAAGCTCGTATACATGGTGTCGCCGATGAAGATAGGGTTGTTGGGGCTGCTT
Source organism: Stenotrophomonas sp. STEN035 (assembly GCF_056759935.1). Classification (NCBI taxonomy): domain Bacteria; kingdom Pseudomonadati; phylum Pseudomonadota; class Gammaproteobacteria; order Lysobacterales; family Lysobacteraceae; genus Stenotrophomonas; species Stenotrophomonas sp. STEN035. The sequence continues at coordinate 67,009 of NZ_JBRRDY010000012.1, read as the reverse complement.
CCGTAGCCGATACCCGATACTGGCACGCCATCCAATGAATCTTTGCCGTCGACCACGCCATCGCCATTCACATCGAAGAAGCCACCGGAAAGCCGGCCACCGGTAAATGGATCGATCGCCATCGTGTAACCCTTGCCGGTCGGGCTGCAAACATCATCCGAATCAGGAATACGTGTCGTGCCCACCAGGGTCAGACCCTGGAAGAAGTTCGGAACAACCATGCGCTCACCAGCAGCGACACCCGTGGACGGCAGAAGGTTCATATACCAACCGTCCGCGCCCGGTGCCGACACGCGCTCCAGCGCACGCAGATCATAGCCATCGTCCGACTTACCCTCGGCGATGACGCCCACCTGCTTCATGCCGGTGGTGCCCGAAATAGTCGAGCCCTTGTCGATCAGGCCATACCACGTCTGCACATCCTTGTTGGCACGGTCAGCCGAATTCAGGTAACGACCAGTTCCCAAGAAAACCCAGGTCTGCAGGGTCTTGGGATTCACTGCTACCAACGGTGCAGCGGTGATCGGCTTGCTTGCCCCAGCAGCAAACAACAGGCTGGCGGTTCCGGCAGCAAGCTTGAAGCGCCATACATTGCCCTTGAGGTCGCCCGCATACACCGTATCCACCAGACCATTGCCGGCGGCGGACCAGGCATTTATGCCAGACAATCCGTTGTCGCCGCCAACCGCGGTGGATATGGTCGAGACATTGCCATTGGTAAGGTTGATCGTAACCAGCTTGGCAATACCGTCCGCGCTGTTGGGGCCATTGCCCAACACAACGCGCCAGTCGCCACTGGCAACCTGGGAGACAATGGGCTGGCCGAGGTTGTTACCTAGCGCTGCATTGCTGATCTCCCACATCAATGTGGGGGAGGCCGGATTGGTGACGTCCAAGGCGAAGATGGTCTTGCCGCCACGCCCCATGGTACCGACCACAGCAGTACGCCAGCGCGAACCGTCGTACCAGTCTGCCGCGGTCATTGCACCGTCAACGGTATAGGTATGTTCGTAGTTCGGATCGGTGAACTTCTGGGTACCAGACAGCTGAGCCATCGCCTCGGTAGGCACGAAGGCAAACAACTCCCTGCCGGTATCGGCGTTGAACCCGTGCAACATGCCGTCATTGGCCCCCACATATACGACCGGGGTGCGGGTAGCCTGCGCGGATGCAAACGCGGCGTAAGTACTGGCACCTGCGAACGCACTGTTGATGTACAGACGGCTATTGGGCTTACCCACATATACTGGTTGCGAGTTGACGATGTCGCCCAGCAGACTCACCCGATTACGGTACGTACCGCCATTGCTTTGCTCACCAGAACGATCACCGCGCAGGTAATTGACCACCGCCGCGGAAAGACCACCAACCGCGCCCTGGAACGCAGTCAGCGTGCCGCCACTATTGTAGAAAATCTTTCGGGCATTGGTGGTGGCATTGGTCGGCCCCCAGACCGGGAACTGATCGGCCGCCGACCAGGCCTGGGTCAGGGCACGGGTATCCGTATCGACATCATAGGCATAGAGACGACCTGCCCATTCGCGCTTCTGGCCCGTGACGAACTGCGCCTGAAAAGTACGGGCACCGGCCTCGAGCTTGGTGGTGTTCGCAGCAAATGAGCTGGCAGAACCCTCCGCCTTCTTGGCGATGGCTTCGAACGCCTGCCGCAGACTGGCGACCATCTTGTCGGCTTCGCTGGCGACATAGAAATTGTCCGGGCGCGGATAGTTGTTTTTGGTGCTGGTGACACCACCGCCCGTACCGCTGGTCAGGTAATCCAGATTTTTATGCCACCAGGACTCCTGCAACGCGGTAGTCGTCAGCGGGTCAAAACCAAGCGGCACATCAAAACCGCCGTACTTGGCCGCCAACCAATACTGATTGTTTTCCTTGGGCTCCAGAACCTGGTTTTCACGAACATCTACCCAATAGGTAGACAGGCTCTGCGTACCAATGGTGTTCAAAGCGCCAGCTTTATCCGCGCGGATGTCGTTGGTGTTGGCGTAATACGCCAAGCCCGCAATGAACGCCGAATTTCCACGCCCACTGAAAGAGCCCGCATTGGCCTTCTTGGCTATCCCCTCCAGATCAAAGATCTTCTGCGTGTATTTCACCGCAAGATCATAGTCCTTGTCTGGCGCATTCGGGATATCCCTGTCTTCATGGGTATTCACGTCACCAATACCCAGGGCGGCGTTCACCTGGCATGAATAGCGAATTGGATCATCCCAATCGGTGATTACAGGAAAACCATCCGCGTAACTGTAGCTGGTAGCAGTGCTGTTGGTACTGATATTACTGTATTCAGCAATATTCCCCTGATTTCGAAAATAGCGCAGCGCAGCGTAGTACAGCTCGCTAACCGGGTCATTGCTTTTTGGGCTGGCTGACGTCATCTGCCCGAATTTGTTCAGGTAGTTGATTACACCACTGTCTGCCACACCGTAACCCGTAGCCGTCGCGTCCCTGCTATCAGGATTGCGAACCTGCACGCCTGTTGCTGCGTCCCATTCGGCATTGACATTCGTTGCAATACCATTCTCGGGATAATAGCTGTTCGGGCCGACAAACTTCTGTCGCGCACGCATCACGCCACCGTTCCGGCCATTGCCAGACTGGTTGAGGAAACCAAAGATGCTATAGCGGATGCGCTTTGAATACTCCTGAATCAACCCCTCGGGCTTGTAAGACCCCGAATATTTCACGCAATTGCTTTCCAGCGGCTTGACAGAGGTATCGCAGACCTTGACCCGCACACTGACTTGATACACCTTGCCTTCGTCGCCCTTGCTCCCAGTCGTCAAGGTATGCTTCGAGGGGTCGTAGGACAGCACCTTCTTGGAATCTCCAAAATCGGAAGTACCAGTGGAAGTGAACTGCATCTGGTTACCCAGCCCCTCGATTTTGAGGGTGAAATTCGACCAGGTAGATCCCGTGGCACTGGCAACCAGAGTGGCATTATTACCTGACGCCGGAAGACGACGATTGGCATAGCCGCCATAACCCGGTGCGTGCCGCGCTTTCTCCAGCCATGTCTCGGTCGCCGTATCCTTGACCCGGTAGCCACCGGTCAAACCCGAGCGGAACGGATCAATCGTCTGGGTAGCTGCCCAGTTCATGAAATTTCCGCTCCACTGCTTGGCAGCAGTACATTTGAAGTCCGTCGCCAGCCCTATAGGGTAGAAATACCGGTCAGGCTCATTGTCACTATAGCTATACAGATAGCACTTGGTTGGGTCGAAATAGCCTGAGTAGCGCCGGGCATCGGAATAATCACCGATATTGGCCTGGCTATGAATGGTCGGATATTCCACCGACGGAACCAGCACCAGATTGCCCGGCACATCACTGCCGACATACATGGGCGACTGCGCGATCTCGACGGCGGGCACCTGCATCGAGCAGATGGCGGCAAACAGGCCAATCGAAAAAGCACCGAGACGCCGACTTATCGGCGCCGACCTACCACTGGTTTGAAGGTTATTTTTGTTCATGATCTTTCGGAGCCCCAAGGCGACGGTACTTACTTGACCGTGATATTGGATTGCAGCACCACCACAGCGCGGTCAGTCACCGCTGCGGGATCGTGGCTGCGGGCGATGATGCGGTAGAACGATTCCAACGTGATACCGCCACCACCACCGTACTGATTGGCATTGGCGCTCTGGTTCTGCTGCAGCTCGTCGGTACTTTCGCGCTGCCCCAGGTACTGGACGTAGTACTGAGGCCTACCGGCAGCCAGTGTCTGCGTGGCCGTGCCATTGACCCAACCGGCGCCACCGCCGGTATAGGTGCTCGCCGGCGGAATCGGGCAGGCCGTAATAGCCAGACTGCAGTCCACTCCTATTGAGTTACCTGATACCACGGCGGCACGCACTGCCACCTCGGCCTCCCGCAATGCAGATTCAGCCGACTGGAACGCCAGGCTGCGGTCATACATGTTGCCGCTCATCCGTTCACGCAGCAGCGTGCCGCGGATGCTGGCCAGACCGATCAAGGTGATCACCACCAGGATGATCAGCACAACCAACAGGCTGGCACCTCGCTGCGAGAGCGCCTGCGCAGGCTTGAAATGGATGTTTTTCATTGCGCGCGACTCCTCAAGGTCACCACATATTCCAGATCACGACTCAAGGGCACGTTGCCGCTACCGACCGCACTGTCGCTGTTGACCGTAAATGTGATGCGGATGGCTGACACGTCCTGCCAGCCAGCGACCGCACCGGCAGCCGCATATTTGGTGGTGGCCGGGTCCTGCAGATAGGACAGCTGCATGTCATTCACGCCCTCGACCATTTCCTCGCGCGCCGCGCCATTGAGCACGCGGAACAGGGAGCGCCCACCACGACCATTGTCGGCAACAAACCAGCGCACACCATTGAGCTTGCTGACCACCGAGTTGCGCGGATACAGGTACGCCGGCGCCGACGCATTGCAGGGCGCCGGCAGGACATTGAGACTGTTGCTGCAATTGCCGCTATTGGAGTGACTGACGCTGGTGGCACTGACCGCACCTGCGCGGAACACCGCCAACTGTCTGGTATCACACACCATCAGCACGTCATTCGTGGCGAATTTGCTGCCATTGTCGACAGTAAGCACCGTGCCGGCATGCGCACTGACGTTGGCAATCGCCTGCCCCACCAGCAACAACTGCAGGGCATCAGTGCCTGCAGCCGAGCCACTCAGTGCGCCATTGTCATATCCACGTACCGGCTGCGACCAGGTGCTCCACCAACTTGCCCCACCTAGGTCTGCCACATTGGCCACCGGCAGTCCGATATCGCAAGGATTGCCGCCCGCCTCGCGGATATCGCGCGCCATCATCTCGAAGCCGAACTGCATGTTCTCCTGCACCTTGCCCAGGCCATCCGTGGTCCGGTAGGCCTGCTGGCTGGATACGAAAATCATCGCCACAGCGCCAAGCACCACCAACCCGATAATCAGCGAGATCATCAGCTCGATCAGGGTCATACCGGCCATACGGGCCCGCGAACCCAAGGTCGTTGCACGTACACCAATCATAGTCGCACCACCGTTTGCACCTGGCGCTGCACACCGCCTTCGACATTGTCGGCATTGTCCGCAGCGGCATCACTTTGTTTTCCGCGGGTGTCATCCCATTGCACAGTTACCGTGCATAGCCCGGCTGCGCAGGCTATCTGTCCACACACGCTGTCGTCATCCGGATCTTTGGTGATGCCATTCTTCAACGACGTCAGCCATCGACTCACGTCGTCCTGTGCCAGGCTGCCGCCGCCCGGCACACTGCATTCCATGCCATCGGTGTTGTAGGCGCCTGCCAATGCTTCCTGGCGATTGGAGCGCATGGCGTCAATAGCCGAATAGGTGTAGGCGACAATCTGGCTGCGCTCCAATGAGCTTTGACCATTTCTCAACGCCGTAGCCTGCATCGCGGCAATGCCCAGCAAAGCAATGCCCAGCACCAGCACCGAGACCATTACCTCAATCAGGCTGACACCCTTCTGGCAACCTCGCGAGGGCGCCTTCCGGCAACGAACCAATTCACTTTTCATCTATGCACCCCGCATCAAGGACATGCACCAGCACCATCGACCCGACTACTGCTGATACGCGCAGCCGAGGCAAGGGTGATGACGCGTTGATTGTCTGCCGGGGATGTCGTCGGGAGGCATACGGTAATACTGCTGTTGACCGCAGTGCTGGACAGACCATCGGCCCGGAAAGTGATCCGGGCGACACCGGAGCTCAACTCGACCGGCTCCTTCACAGCATTGGCCCGCAGCACGGAGCCATCCGACTCCAGGACCGTCAGCCAGTTCTTTGCCCAGCCTCCGCCACAGGTCGCTCCATTGGCACTGCCACAAACCGACACGCGGGCATTGCGCTTGATTGCCTCGCTACGCGCCAACTGCAGCGACGCAACCAACTCGTTGGCGTGGCTGCTCAAACGGCTGGAATTGATCATCGACCGGAACGACGGGATTGCGATTGCGGCAAGGATCGCAGCGATGGCCACCGTCACCACCAGTTCCACCAGGCTGAATCCCTTGTCGCGTCGACGCAAGCCTGCGCGACGAACGACTGGAAGATTACTGGGCATACCTTTCCCCATTTGGACGCCTTACTCTATTTGGCACCGCAGGGGCACTCCAGCAGTTGCGGGATGAACGGCCCGATCCCGCGCAATTAAGGCCCCCCCCCCCCCCCAGGACCATCGACCACATGTCCTCACCGCAGCAGGCAGAGCTCAACCCACTGGACCCGCTCTCGCAGGCCCAGACCATCATCCGCATCATGCTTACCGGCGAAGCTCTGGCTGCACTATTGACGCTGTCCCAAAGCGCGCGCGTGGACCTGCTCACCTACTTCGGGCTGGCCTCTTTCACCATCCAATGGGTGGCACTTGCATCACTTGCGCTGCTCTATCTGGCACGTCGCAGGCTGCGCCGCGCCAGTCCAGCGCAGATCGCAGGTGTCGCACTGATCGCCCTACTCTGCAGCACGTGGCTGGTAACCGCTCTAGCCTGGGCGGTACTCCACAACACCTGGCTTTCCCCGCCTGAGGGCTGGCTGCTGTTTGCAGCGAAAATCAGCACGCTGGCCCTGCTGGTCGGCCTATTGGCATTGATTGCCTTCCAAAGCCACTGGCGACTCAGGCAGTTGGCGGTGAGGGCGAAGCAGGCAGAACTGGAAGCGTTGCAAGCGAGGATCCGCCCTCACTTCCTGTTCAACACCCTCAATACCGGCGCAGCCTTGGTGCATCTACGCCCCCAGGACGCGGAGCGACTGCTGCTGGATCTCGCAGATCTATTCCGGGCTGCACTTGCAGGCCCCCGCGAAATACCCCTGAGCGAGGAACTCGCGCTGTCCCGCCGCTATGCCGAAATCGAAGGCCTGCGATTTGGTGAGCGCATGCGGATTCAATGGGATATCCCTTCCCCAATCCCGTCGCTGCAGGTCCCAACCCTTTCCATCCAGCCCCTGATCGAGAACGCCATCCGCCACGGCGTCGAACCTGCGCCCAACGGTGGGCAGATACTTGTTCGTTTGCTGCGATTGTCAGACAGGCTGGAAATCCTGATAGAAAACGACCTCCCTCCTACCCACGCACCCAACCTGCACACTGGTCACAAAGTTGGGCTGGAATCCTCCAAGGCCCGGATCCGCGCACTTACTGGCGGGCGAGGTGACGTGACGACACGAATCAAGGACGGCCGCCACATCACCACCATTACCCTACCCGCCTGATCCCACTGATCAGGCAACCACCTGATAACAAGGCCGGTATTCACCGGAAATCTTCATCCGGCGCTGCTCGACGAAGGCCCGCAGCAATTCGTCCAACGCCTGCATCATTTCGCTATCGCCATGGATCTTGAACGGACCGAATTCCTCGATCCGGGCCATGCTCTCTTCCTTGACGTTGCCGGCGACGATGCCGGAGAACGCGCGACGCAGGTCGGCCGCCAGATCCGGCGCCGGACGACCCTTGTGCAGGTCCAGGCCGGCCATGGCCTCATGCGTCGGCACGAACGGCTGTTGGTAGGCCAGCGGGATCTCCACCTGCCAGTTGTAGAAGAACGAATCGCGCTGCGCCAGACGGAACTCACGCACGCGCTTGATGCCCTGCGACATCCTGCGGGCAACGCCAACCGGGTCACCGACGATGATTTCGTAGCGCTCGGCGGCCTTGTCACCCAGGGTCAGGCGGATGAAGCGGTCGATCTGCTGGAAGTATGGCGCGGCAATAGCCGGGCCACTGAGGATCAGCGGGAACGGCAGGTCCTTGTTCTCCTCGCTCAGCAGGATACCGAGCAGGTACAGGATCTCTTCGGCGGTGCCGACGCCGCCCGGGAACACGATGATGCCGTGGCCGAGACGGACAAACGCCTCCAGGCGCTTCTCGATGTCCGGCATAATCACCAGATGGTTGACGATCGGGTTCGGCGACTCGGCGGCGATGATGCCCGGCTCGGTGATCCCGATGTAACGGGTATTGGTCTTGCGCTGCTTGGCATGGGCAATGGTAGCGCCCTTCATCGGCCCCTTCATCGCACCCGGGCCGCAGCCGGTGCAGATATCCAGGCCGCGCAGGCCCAGCTCATAGCCGACCTGCTTGGTGTACAGGTATTCGTCACGCGAGATCGAGTGACCGCCCCAGCACACCACCAGATTCGGGTCGCTGGGCGCCAGAATGCGCGCATTGCGCAGCACGCCGAATACCGCGTTGGTGATGCCGTCCGAGGATTCCAGGTCCGAGGCGTATTCCGGCCCCAGCTCGATGGCCATATAGGCCAGGTCGCGCACCACCGAGAACAGCAGCTCGGCGATACCGCGGATGATTTCACCATCGACAAAGGCCACCGCAGGCGCATTGCTCAGGTCGATGCGAACGCCGCGGTCCTGCTGGGTCACCTGAACATCGAAATCAGGGTACAGATCGCGCGCAGCGCGCGGGTCATCCGAAGCGCTGCCACTGGTCAGCACCGCCAGCGCACAGCGACGCAGCAACTCGTGCATGCCGCCACCGGAAGCGTCGCGCAACCGCGCCACTTCTGCCCGCGACAACACATCCAGCCCACCACGCGGATAAATACGTGCGTCCTGCACCGGCAGCGCCCTCGCTAGCCCCTCACTTTTGGTCTTTTCCACAACTGCTCCTTCCTCATTGGCGATCGACTTTAGCGCTCCCCCCATTAAAAAGAAAACGGCCGGGTTGCCCCGGCCGTTTTCGGTTTACATCCGATCAATCAGGCGATCAGAACTGGTAGCGGAAGCCCAGCTGCAGCGACCACTGCGAGACACCCTGGTTGAAACCATCGGCGTCCGCGTTGGCGGCAGTCGGCTTGTCGTTGTACAGCTTGTCGTACACGTACTTGCCGTCGACCATGCCAGCCAGGTTGGCACCGCGGGCATTTGCATAGAAGCCGTAGTCGTAGATCTGACCCCACTTCTTGTTCAGCATGTTGCCAACGTTCTGCACGTCAAGCCAGATTTCCGACTTGTGGCCCTTCATGAAGCCCGGCAGTTCCTGCGACACGCGGATGTCGAAGGTATTGATCCAGCCGGTACGGAAACCGTTGGCCGGCGCGTAGCCGCCAGCGTACTTGGCCAGCTGCGGGTTCTCTGCCAACCAGGCGAAGAACTGCTGCTCCAGCTTCGGATCGGCCTTGAACACGCCGGTCTTGGTGTCGAAGGCGCCGAACAGCACGTCGCCCGGACCCTTCGGCACATAGAACAGGTCGTTGGAGGTACGGCCATCACCATTGGCATCGCCATTGAAGATGTAGCTATACGGACGACCACTGCGACCTTCATACACCAGACCAACGCGGGTCTGGTAGTCACCGAAGAACTTGTGCTTCCAGTCCAGCGAACCGGAGACACGGTCCTTGATCTCGTAACGCGAGGTGGTCTCGGTGTTCGAGTTGACGTTGAAGGAATACTGATTGCCCCAACCCGAGCTGGCGGTGGAGCTGGTCAGCGAACCAACTTCGGTGGCGTCGGTGTAGGTGTAACCCAGGCTCCAGGACCAATCGCTGTCTTCGGTGAACGGCTTGCTCAGCGAGACGGTGAACTGGCTGGTGCGGCCCTTATCGGTGTTGTCGATCAGGAAGACGTCGTTGTACGCCTTATTACGACCAGCGCGGTTGTCGTCCGTGGTCCAGGAGCCGTTGACGCTCTTGGCCGGGTTCCAGTACATGTCGCGGCCATCCGGACCGATGAAGGACGGCACCAGTTCGCCATCCACCACCTTGCCGATGTTCAAGGACTTGTAGTACAGGCCATCCTTGGTCTTGGTGACCAGCACCTCGGCCGAAGCCACGATGCCGTACCACGGCAGTTCGTGGTCGAACGCCAGATTGGCCTTGTACAGCGACGGCAACTTGAAGTCCTTGCCGACGAAGCTCACGCCCTGGGCCGCAGGAGTCGCACCCGGGATCGGCTGATTGCTGCCATCCGGGCTGAAGTTGAACGGCGGCGTAGTAAGGTTATTGTTGTTGATGTTGTACGAATCGTAGTTGTAGCCGGTGTTGGAGAAGCTGTTGCTGATCCACACCTGCGGCGCATCACCCTGGAACAGGCCAACACCACCACGCAGCTGGGTCGGACGATCCGAATCGAAGGTGTAGTTGAAGCCAGCGCGCGGCTGGATCAGGAAGCCGCTACCGAACACCTTGCTGTTGTTATAGCCAAAGTAGGCCTCCGCCGGTGCGTTGTACTGCGGCGACGGGCTGACTTCCGGGCGATCACCACGCAGACCCAGGGTCAGGGTCAGGTTGTTGTTGACGTACCAGGTGTCCTGCACGAACAGACCGAGGTTGCTGTTCTTGTAGCTGGCCGCGATCGAACCCGGAGTACGCTCCTTGTTGTACTGGTAATTCGCCCAGTTGCCCTTGGCGAAGTTGTCCAGGCCGAGGAACGTGTAAACGCCCCAGCTGGCGCGACCAAACAGGTTGTAGATATCGTTGTCGCTGTAATCGACACCGAACTTCAGGGTGTGGTCGCCGAGGATGTAGCTACCCGAACCGGAGTAGTTCCAGGTCTTGGTCTGCAGGATGTTGCCCTGCGAGTTGGTTTCGGTACCCATGAACAGCACGTCGCCGGTCGGGCGCGACTGGGTGCCATCGAAGTAGATGGCGATGCTCGGTGCATTGGTCGGCACGACGCGCTCGGAGGCGAAATCGCGGTACGAGACCTTGAACTCGGTGGAGAAGTTGTCGCTCCAGTCGCTGAACAACTGGCCGACATAGCTCTCGACCGTCTTGTTCTGCTGGTACCAGTACGAGCTCAGCGAAGCCTGACTGCTGCTGCCCATGCCGTTGATACGCAGCTTGCTCTGATCCAGCTTGCTGTAGCGAACGCTGGCGCGGTGATCGTCGTTGATGTTCCAGTCGATCTTCAGCGCGTACTCTTCCAGCTCGGTATCACCATTGCTGGACAGGCCGCCGGCATCGATACCGTAGACATCCTTGGCAATCTGCTGCGCCTTGGCAACTTCAGCCATGCCGTACTTGGCGCTCGCCTTGCCCAGCACGCTGCTGCCGATGTCGGCACCCGGAGCGGCCTGCTTGAACTTCTCGTAGTTGGCGAAGAAGAACAGGCGATCCTTGAGGATCGGGCCGCCGAAGGTGGCGCCGTAGGTCTTTTCTTCAGTGAAACCGTTGAACTTCTTGCCGTCCGGGTTGTTGCCGAACCAGTCGCCATCACGGTAGGTGCCGTACACCGAACCGTGGAATTCGTTGGTACCGGACTTGGTCACGGCGTTGACGGTTGCACCGGCAGCGCTGGCGATGGACACGTCGTAGTTGGACAGGTTGATGTCCAGCGCTTCGATGGCTTCCATCGACACCGGCTGACGCCGGGTGGTCATGTTGTTGCCTTCCAGACCAAAGGTATCGCTGGCCGACACGCCGTCGATGTTGATCGAGTTGTAACGCGGGTTCAGGCCACCGGCCGAGATGGCACCCGAAGCGCGGTCAACGAAGGCCACGCGCGGGTCGAGGCGCATGTAGTCCTGGATGTTGCCGCCGATCGACGGCAGCGCTTCCATCTGCACCTGGCTCAGGTTGGTACCCGAACCCATCTTGGTGGAGCTGAAAACTTCCGAGCCACCGCCGACAGCCATGACCTGGATCGCTTCCAGGTTGGTAGCTGCCAGGTCACCGGTCAGCTGGGCATTGATGGTGCCGGTCTGGTTCACGCCCAGATAGACGCCATCTTCGGTCTTGGTGCCTTCACCGGGCTTGGTGATGGTGATGGTGTACGGACCACCCACGCGCAGACCGCGGGCGTTGTAACGACCAGCCGCATCGGTGGTCGCACGGCTGACCGTGCCCGACTCGACGTGAGTGATGGTGACTTCAGCACCAGCAACCGGCTGGCCGCCGTTGTTCATGACCTGACCGCCGACGCCGGCAGAGGTGCTCTGTGCGAAAGCCGGTGCAGCCGCAAGTGCGACGACAAGACCAAGTGCAAGCTTGGACATCTTGATACGCGGGTGATTCATAGGTGGGTAGCCTCGAAACGAGTTGGCGATTGAGAAAAAACGCGATCCATCAGCCCCGGGGTCAACCGAGCGCCTGATCGTCTTGAATCTTGGGGGTCCCTTCCGAGGCGGTTTCAGCCGCAACGGTTAAGATAAGGTTAACACGGTAATGACAATTTATGACTGCAAGAAGACAGCGATATTGCGCTGCAGCAGTTTTCCTCACGGCAGATCAATCAGTTAGCGGATTGACGCCAGATAGGTCCCCAGACCATCCAGCAGCATCTGTACCGAGATTGCGACCAATAGCATGCCCATCAGGCGTTCCAGCGCGGTCAGTGCGCGGGCGCCCAGCAGCTTGTACAGCAAGGTTGCCGACATCAGGATCGCCGCCGTTCCGCCCCAAGCCAACAGCAAGGCCAGGCTCCAATCACCCAGCCGCTCCGGCTCATTGCTGCCCATCAGCATTACCGCCGCCATGCCCGAAGGCCCGGCGACCAGCGGGATCGCCATTGGCACAATGAAGGGCTCGCCGTCCGGCACCGCCCCCATCAGACCTTCCGGCCGCGGGAAAATCATGCGGATGCCGATCAGGAACAGCACGATGCCGCCAGCAATGGCCACCGACTCCTGGCGCAGGTGCATCAGCTCCAGCGCGTACTTGCCGCCCCATAGAAAAGCCATCAGCACGGCCAACGCGATCAGCAGTTCACGCACCAGCACCACCCGTTGACGCCTGGGCGTCAACGGCTTGAGCAGGCTGAGGAACACCGGGATGTTGCCCAGCGGGTCCAGGATCAGAAACAGCAGCAGCGCCGCTGAAAGGATGGTCACGGAGCCAGGTCCAGCACCTTTCCACGCCACTGCGCCCCGCTGGCAGCAAGCAGTTGCACACTGGCGGCGGCGTAATTGGCCGGATCCACCGGTGCCGCATCTTCCTCATGGGTGAATGCACGCGCCCGCAGCCCGGTCCGCATCGGCCCCGGCTGCATGCCGCAGACCCGAACCGGCCCGTTGCGCAGCTCATGGTGCAGGCTCTCGATCAACCCGCGCAGCCCGTACTGGGCAACCCCGTAACCACCCCAATAGGCTTGCCCGACCCGCCGTGGATCATCCAGCGCGAACACCACTGCGGCATCCTCGCGCTGCCGCAACAAGGGCAGGCAAGCCTGGGTCAACCAGGCACGGGCGGTCAGATTTACGTGGATCGCCCGGGCAAAGGCTGCCGGATCACCGGAAGCAAACGGGGTCAGCCCGGCAAAATCTGCCGCGCAATGCAGCACGCCGTCCAGCCGCCCGAGCTCGGACTCCAGCCGTTCAGCCAGGGCCGCGTAGTCATCGGGACTGGCGCCTTCCAGATCCAGCGGATACAGCATTGGCTCGGGGCCAAGCTGTGCGGCACTGTCATAGACGCGATTGAGTTTGGCCACTTTGCGGCCCAGCATCACCACCGTCGCGCCAGCCTCGGCGCAGGCCCGGGTCACCGCTGCGCCCAAGCCGCCCGCAGCGCCGGCTATCAGAATTACCCGACCGGCAAGATCGGCGCCCTCGCTCCCCCGAGGTTGGGCACTCACGCTTGCCCGGCCTCGGCAACAATGCTTTTCAGCTCCCCGGACTCCAGCAGCTCCAGAATGATGTCGCAGCCGCCAATCAACTCGCCGTGCATGAAGAACTGCGGGAAGGTCGCCAGGTTCGAGTAGCGCGGCAGATTTGCCCGCACCTCCGGGAACTCAAGCAGATTGACCGTGCGCAGATTGATTGCCCCGGCGGCCGTCAGCGCCTGCACCGCGCGACTGGAAAAGCCGCACATCGGGTACTGCGGCGTACCCTTCATGAACAGGACAAGGGGATGTTGCTCCACCTCAGCCTGGATTTGTTCCATCACCGGCATTCGAATTCTCCCTACTGCGAAAGAACGGCCCGTCCTGGTCGGATAGACTTTCCCGTGGTTGACCATTGTAAGCCGAGCCGGCCAACTCCCGTCGCCCTGCCCCGAAAAGAATCTCCAATGCCCCTCCAACAGCCTGAACTGCCCTACGCCCGTACCGCGCTGCAACCGCACATTTCCGCCGAAACCCTGGACCTGCATCATGGCAGGCACCATCGTGGCTATGTGGGAACGGTCAATGCGCGCATCGCCGGCACCGAGCTGGACGAGCTGTCGCTGGAGGAGATCGTGCGCAACAGTCAGGGCAGCCTGTTCCAAGCGGCGGCACAGGCCTGGAACCACGACTTCTTCTGGCAATGCCTGCACCCGCGTGCCGGCGGCGACCCGCACGGGCTGCTGGCCGAGCACATCAATCGGCAGTTCGGCGACGTGCAGAAGCTGCGTGAGGAGTTCAATCGTGCAGCCTTGGCAGTGTTTGGCTCGGGCTGGACCTGGCTGGTGCAGCACCCGGACGGCAAGCTGGCGATTGTCAGCACCCGCAACGCCAATACCCCTTTGACCGGCGACAGCACGCCGCTATTGGTCTGCGATGTGTGGGAGCACGCGTACTACCTCGACTACCAGAATGACCGGGCACGTTTTCTGCAGGCGTTCTGGAAGCTGGTGAACTGGGATTTCGTTGAGGCGCAGCTGCGCTGAGAACCAGCGACTGCAGGCATGCAGTACTTTAGGCTTTGCTCCTAAGCCGTCATTCCCGCGCAGGCGGGAATGACGGACCGAAAACTCTCAGGCCAATCCCGCAGCGATTCCCGCCTGCGCGGGAATGACAATCTGAAAGTTCTCTGAGTGAGCCAGAAGTACTACCCACCTCACTCGTGCGCAGCCACCGCGTCCAGCACACGTGCCGAATACACCAGCGCCGCGCCGGCATTGAGCGCCACTGCCACACCCAACGCCTCGGCGATTTCCTCGCGACTGGCACCCTGCCTCAAGGCAGCGTCCACATGGGTGGTGATGCAGCCATCGCAACGCGTGGTCACCGCCACCGCCAGCGCGATCAACTCACGGGTCTTGGCGTCCAGATGGTTGGTCTGCGCACCCGCACCACTCAAAGTGATATAGCCCTTGAGCGTATCCGGCGAGAGCTTGCCGAGTTCGCCAATGCGGCCCTTCAACTCACGGCGGTAATCATTCCAGTCGAGCATGGGAGGTTCTCCAGTTGGGACTGGAGAACCTTACGCCGGCAATGATTAGCTCGCCGTCATGCCGCCGCGGCGCAGGACTTCAACCACTGGTGCGACCTGCTCCTGCCGACCCAAGGCCTCGCCAACGCGCTGCAGCGCGTCAGCCAGAGCGGCCGGAGCGTCATCACGCAGGTTGGCATGGCCAACCTTGCGACCTTCGCGGGCCTGCTTGCCATAGTCGTGCCAGTGACCGGCAGCTTCAGCCAGTACAGGCTTGGCGTCGGGCATCTGCCCCAGCCAGTTCAGCATGCAGGCGTTGCCGAGCATGCGGGTATCACCCAAAGGCAGGCCAAGCACGGCGCGGATATGGTTCTCGAACTGCGAGGTTTCCGCACCGTCACTGGTCCAATGACCCGAATTGTGCACGCGCGGCGCCATTTCGTTGGCCAGCAACGCATCGCCGCGACAGAACAGCTCCAGCGCGAATACACCAACGTAGTCCAAGCGCTCGGCAACACGGCGCGCATAGGCAATCGCGGTCGCCTGCTGCTCGGCGGAAAGCGCCGCCGGCGCCAGACTGGCCGACAGTACCCCATCCACATGCCAGTTGGCGGTCAGCGGCCAGGCGCGGAACTCACCGTCGCGGCCGCGCACGGCCACCACGCTGACTTCCCGCTCGAACGCCACAAAGCCTTCAAGGATCAGCCCGGTCTTGTCGACCTGCGCACCCAACGTCTGCCAGGCCGCATCGATGTCCGCCGCGTCACGAATACGGAACTGGCCCTTGCCGTCGTAGCCCAGCCGCCGCGTCTTGAGAATGCAGGGCATCCCGAACTCAGCGACCTTGGCGGCCAACTCGTCACGACTGCGGATATCGGCAAATGCCGGCAGCGCGATGCCCAGTTCCTGGAACAAGGTCTTTTCACTGAGCCGATCCTGCGCCACCGCCAGAGCGGCCGGATTCGGGAACACCGGCTTGCGCTCGGCCAGCCAATGCGCGCTGGCGGCGGGCACGTTTTCGAAATCGAAGGTGATCACATCGACCTTGGCCGCGAACGCAGCCAGCGCCTCGGTGTCATCGAAGTCGCCTACCTGCAACGGCGCCACCTGCCCTGCGCAGGCATCAGCCGCTGGATCGAAGACCACGAAACGCAGGCCCAGCGGAGCACCCGCCAGCGCCATCATGCGGGCCAGCTGCCCGCCGCCCAGAATGCCAACCGTGATCATTGGCGCGGATCGTCCGCAGCCATCACATCTTCAGTCTGGCGTGCGCGGAAGGCGTCCAGCGCGGCACCAATCTGCGGCTGCTCGGCGGCCAGCATGGCCGCGGCGAACAGAGCCGCATTGGATGCACCTGCATTGCCAATGGCAAAGGTCGCCACCGGGATACCTGCCGGCATCTGCACGATCGACAGCAATGAATCCATGCCATTGAGCGCCTTGGACTGCACTGGCACGCCCAGCACCGGCACGGCGGTCTTGGCAGCCAGCATGCCCGGCAGGTGCGCCGCACCACCAGCGCCACCGATGATCGCACGCAGGCCACGCGGGCCCGCCTGCTCGGCATAGCTGAACAGCACATCCGGGGTCCGGTGCGCGGAAACTACCTTCACTTCATACGGAACGCCCAAAGCATCTAGCTTCTGGGCGGCGTGCTGCATGGTTTCCCAGTCTGAGCGGGAACCCATCACGATGCCGACTAGCGGCGCGGGGTGGTTGGGGGTCATTGGCCGTCACCTGCTGCAAAGACGTATTCTAGCCGTCTTCCCCGCAAGACCACGACCTGATGGACCGCAAACTGCTCGACCTGCTCGTCTCCCCCGACACCCGCCAGCCGCTGTTCCTGCTGGAAAGCGCCGGCCTGGAAGCCCTCAACCGCGCCATTAGCACGGGCAACGTGACCCGCGCCGACGGCAGCCCGCAGACCCAGCCCCTGCGCGAAGCCCTGATCAGCGGCGACCGCAAGCAGGTCTTCCGCGTCGATGACGGCATTCCGGTGCTGCTGGCCGATGAAGCCATCGCCACCGCCCAGATCACCGACTTCCCGGCCAAATAATGCTGCCGCACCCGCCGCTGGCCCCGCCGCAGGAACAGATTGACGCCGATGTCGCCCGCGCCCTGGCCGAGGACATCGGCAGCGGCGACGTCACCGCCGCGCTGTTGCCCGATGCCGCCGACGTCGCCTACCTGCTATGCAAGCAGGATGCGGTGGTCGCCGGCAGGCCCTGGTTCGACGCCACCCATCGTGCACTGGACCCGCAGGTCCGGATCGATTGGCGGGTGCTGGAAGGCGACCACGTCGGCGCCGGCACGGTGCTGGCAACCCTGCGCGGGCGTAGCCGCAGCCTGGTCAGCGCCGAGCGCACCTCGCTCAACTTCCTGCAGACCCTGTCCGGCACCGCCACCATCACCGCGCGCTACGTCTCGGCGGTGGCAGGCACCAAGGCGCGCATCCTCGACACCCGCAAAACCCTGCCCGGCCTGCGCCTGGCGCAGAAGTACGCGGTGCGCTGCGGTGGCGGCGACAACCACCGCATCGGCCTGTTCGATACGGTGATGCTGAAAGAGAACCACATCCGCGCCGCCGGCTCGTTGACTGCCGCCGTGCACGCTGCACGCGCACAACAACCCAAACTGCCCCTGGTAGTGGAAGTGGAAGACCTGCAGCAGCTGCAGGAGGCATTGGCCGCCGGTTGCGAGCGCATCCTGATCGACGATTTCAGCGCGGCAATGCGTCGCGATGCCGTGCGCATCACCGCAGGGCGGATTCCGCTGGAAGTCTCCGGCAGCGTCGACATGACCACGCTGCGTGCCATCGCCGAAGACGGTGTGGATTGCATTTCCATTGGCGGCCTGACCAAGCACGTGCAGGCCATCGATCTGTCGCTGAAACTGGGCCCGCCGCCGCGCTGACTCACGGCACGCACACGGCCCCGGCTGCGACACTCCCCCAATATCCCTCGCGGAGCCTGCTGTGGCATATCGATTTCTGTTGTGCAGTCTGACCCTGCTGCTACCTGCCCTGCCCGCGATGGCAGCCGAAGCCTGCGACGTACCGCCGCGCTTTGGCCTGAGTGAAACCGCCAAGGCCGTCGTTGCGGCGGCCTGTGGCGAACACCGCCTGTGGTATCGGCCCTTCATCGACCGCGATGGCCGCATCGCCAGCCTCGGCGTTACCGAGGCCGAGAATGAGCATCTGGCCGACAACGGACTGATCGCCTGGCAGCGAGTGGTCAGCTATTGGCGCGACAGCGGCACGCTTGGCCCAATGGGCGCCATTGCTGGCGCCAGCAGCTGCGCGCAGCCGGCCGGCAATCGTTTTACTGACAACGACTGCCGCGCGTTCCTGATCGACAACCCGTGGTCAGCCGCCTTCATCTCCTGGGTGATGACACGCGCTGCAGTACCCGGCTTCACCCGTTCGCCGCGCCATATCGACTACATCCGCGCCGCCTACCAGGGCGGCAGCAACGGCATGCCGTATCGCCTGGCCGACCCGGCCAACGAGAAACCGGCGCCCGGCGACATGCTGTGCTTCCTGCGCGACCGCAGCAGCACCTTGAACTACGCAGGGCTGATCCAGGCCCTGGGCAGCGGCCGCGCTGGCAACTGGAAGTCACATTGCGAAATCGTGGTCAGCGCAAACATGGGCGGCGACCGCACGCTTTATCTGGTCGGCGGCAACGTTGCCAACTCGGTGGTGATGCGCAAACTCATGCTTGACCGCACAGGCATGCTTGAGCTTCCAAAAACCGGCGCTGCACAGGCGCCAAGCTCGCCGGTTGAACAGAGCTGCTCACCGGGCCACGAGGAAGAGTGCAACCTCAATCGACAAGACTGGGCTGCACTGTTGAAGTTGACCGCGACCAACCCGATACCCGCATTCAATTCGACCGCGCCCTTGCCGCCACCTCCGGACGAGCCGATTCCAGCGCCGGTCACCCACTGAGGCTTGCTGACGCGCGGGCATCAACAGCAAACAGAGGGCTGCGCATGGATGAGCAGATCGCCTAAAGTGCTCGCATGCCTACCCTTCTTATCCTGATGATTGTCGGCGCGATTGGTTTTGCGTTCTGGGACCGCTCCCGCGCCGCTGCCGACCGCGCCACCGAACTGGGCCGCAATGCCTGCCGCGCCGCCGATGTGCAATGGCTGGACCAGAGCGTGCACAGCACCGGCCTGCGCCTGTGCCGCCTGCCCAACGGCTGGTTGGGCTTCGAGCGCAGCTTCCGCTTCGACTATTCCTACGACGGCCAGGATCGCCACACCGGCCGCATGGTATTGCGCGGCCGCGAACTGATCTCGTTCAGCGGCCCGGCCGCCGCCCAGATCGGCCGCCTGCGCAAAAGCACCGAAGAAGCAGAAGACATCTGATCCACGGTAGTGCCGAGCCATGCTCGGCAGAGGCCTTACCAGCACACCCGACCGGTAGTGCCGAGCCATGCTCGGCAGGGGCATCACCAACACACCCGACCCTGTAGTGCCGAGCCATGCTCGGCAGAGGCCTTGCCGACAAACCCATAACGCGGCACGCATTTTGTGGGAGCGGCGTAAGCCGCGAAGCTGATGCACTGGAAGCTGCAAACATGCCAGCGACCTGACAGGACCGTGGCTTCGCGGCTGACGCCGCTCCCACAACCTCCTGCAGGCACTGCGTGGGAAGCCCCAGCCGAGCATGGCTCGGCACTACACAAAGCCCCCAAACAAAACCGCCGCCTTGCGGCGGCGGCGGGATTATTTGACTACCCGCAGGAACGGGCGCTTTGCCGTAGGCTGCGGACGCTCCGGCGGATCGGTCGGCGGCGTATCGTCGTCATCCGGGGTGGTCTCGGTGCCCGGAATGTCATCCGGCAACGCCATGCCCTGCCCGGTCTCACGCGCATAGACAGCCAGGATGGCCGAGATCGGCACGTATACCGGGAAACTGGTTCCGGAGAAGCGCGCAGTGAAGCTCACCGCGTCATTGTCGATATGCAGGCCAACAACGGCGCGCTCGGCGATATTGAGCACAACCCGCTCTTCCTTGATCGCACTGCTCGGCACCTGCACGCCGGGAACCCCGGCATCGACCATCACGTGCGGCGTCATGCCGTTGTCGTTGATCCACTCGACCAATGCCCGCAACAGATACGGGCGATGGCTGCTCATCCGGAAAGTTTCTTCAGTCATTGCACAAGTGTACGCGGCATTGAAGCGCGATCACCGCCTATTGGCGGTGATCGATAAGTTCGTATACAGCCGGCGACTGCTCAGCCCGGCAGTTCGCGCAGCTTCTTTTCCTGATCAGTCAGGCTGCGGACGAAGGCCGGATGGCGGAAGAAACGGTTGCCATAATCCTCGATCGCCTTGCCGTCCTTGGGCAACGCCACACCAAGCGACTCCAGCCGCCAGATGATCGGCGCAATCGCGCAGTCAGCCAGGCTCATTTCCGGATTGAGGAAGAATTTGGAAGCCTTGAACAGCGGCACCGACTGCGCGACCAGTTCCTTCAAGCGCTTGCGGCCCGCCTCAGCCTGGGTCTTGTTGCCCATCTGAATGGCCTGCACCTGCGGCACCCAGTCATGTTCGATACGCAGCATCGCCAGCCGCAGCCGCGCCCGCGACAAGGGGTCGACCGGCATCAACGGCGGGTGCGGATAGCGTTCATCCAGGTACTCACTCACCACCGACGCCGCGTACAGCACCAGCTCGCGCTCAACCAGAGTCGGCACGGAGTGATAAGGATTCAAATCGATCAGATCTTCCGGCGGATTCTGCGCGTCGACCGGCACCAGATCGTAAGTCACGCCCTTGGCCGCCAACACCAGCCGCACCCGGTGGCACAGGGCATCGTCGTTTGCAGAGAACAAGGTCAAGGTATTACGCATACGCACACTCGCCGCCATCAAAGGCTCTCCATCGGTCGGATTCCGCCAACCTTACGGCCCCGCCAGCACATTGCCGACGGTGACCACGGTTACCCGAGTGTGCCAAGCCACAGGCGCAGTTGCCAAGGCCCCTTGCGCACAGTCCCCGGCTTGCACCCAGCTCAATGCACGTCTTTCCAGTATTCGGTCTTGACCAGATAGGCCAGGAAGGTGAGCAAGGCCAGGAACAGCACGACCCAGACGCCCAGACTCTGCCGCTTGAGCGCGGCCGGCTCGCCGGCATATTCCAGGAAGTTGGTGATGTCGCGGACCGTCTGGTCATAGCCACGCGGATCGACCTTGCCCGGCGAAGCAAGCTTGAAGCCCACCACAGGCGGGTCGATGCCCTCCTGCTCTGCTTTGCCGTGAATGGCATGCTGCATGCCCTGCAGCTCCCACAGCGGGTTCGGCATCGAGGCGTTCGGGAACACGCTGTTGTTCCAGCCCAGCGGCCGCGACTCGTCCACATAGAACGATTTCAGATAGCTGTAGATCCAATCGCTACCACGCACCCGTGAGATCAGGCTCAGGTCCGGCGGCATCTTGCCGAACCATTTGGTCGCTTCGTCATGCGGCATCGCCACCTGGATCTGCTCGCCATAGGCCGCACCGGTGAAGTTGAGGTTGTCCATCACCTGTTGCTCGGTCAGGCCGAGATCCTCGCCCATGCGCGAGTAACGCAGGTACTTCAGCGAGTGACAGCCCGAGCAGTAGCTCATGTAAGCCTGCGCGCCGCGCTGTAGCGATGCACGATCGCCCAGATCATTGCCGGCCTGCATCAGCTTGCCACCACCGGAGGCAAACGCCGGGACACAGAACATCATCGCGGCAGCCATCGCCAACCGCACAATCCACTTGTCAGTCATGCGTCGTCACCCGGTCCGGTACCTGCTTGGTGCTGTCGATCTTCGTCCACAGCGGCATGGTGATGAAGAAACCAAAGTACAGGAAGGTCAGCACGCGGCCCACCCAGGTTTCCCAGATCGCCGTGCCCGGGCCGGAACCAATCACACCCAACCACACGAAGCACACCACCAGGATGCCCAGCATCACCTTGGAGATCGGGCCACGGTAACGGACCGACTTGACCTTGGCCTTGTCCAGCCACGGCACCAGGAACAGGATGGCGATGGCCGAGAACATCACCATCACACCACCGAGCTTATTGGGCACCACCCGCAACATCGCGTAGTACGGCGTGTAGTACCAGACCGGCTTGATGTGCTCTGGCGTCACCAGCCTGTTGGCCTCGGTGAAGTTGTCATGCTCCAGGAATAGGCCACCGAACACCGGCGCGAAGAAAATGATGAAAGCAGCCAGCGTGAGCAGAAAGCCGACACCGACCAGATCCTTGACCGTGTAGTACGGATGGAACGGGATGCCATCGGCCGGCGCGGTCGCTGACCAGCGGTTGCCCTTCGGCCCCTTCTTGATCTCAACGCCATCAGGATTGTTGGAACCCACTTCGTGCAGCGCGCCCAGATGCAGCACCACCAGCAGCAGCAGCACCAGCGGCATCGCGATCACGTGCAGGGCGAAGAAGCGGTTGAGCGTGGCGTCGCCGGGCAGGTAGTCACCCATGATCCATTCGGTCAGGCCATTGCCGATCACCGGGATGGCGCCGAACAGCGAGATGATCACCTTGGCGCCCCAGAACGACATCTGGCCCCAGGGCAGCACGTAGCCCATGAAGGCTTCGGCCATCAGCACCAGGTAGATCAGCATGCCCAGGATCCACACCAGCTCGCGCGGCTTCTTGTAACTGCCGTACATCAGCCCGCGGAACATGTGCAGGTAGACCACGATGAAGAACAGCGAGGCACCGGTGCTGTGCATGTAGCGGATCAGCCAGCCCCACTCCACGTCGCGCATGATGTACTCGACCGAGGCAAACGCCTCGGCCGCGCTGGGCTTGAAGTGCATCGTCAGGAAGATGCCGGTGACGATCTGGTTGACCAGGATCACCATCGCCAGCGAGCCGAAGTAGTACCAGAAGTTGAAGTTCTTCGGCGCGTAGTACTCGCTCACATGCTTGCGGTACACCGGCACCAGGCCGGGCGCACGCTCGTTGACCCAATCGGCCACGCCGCTGACGGTGCGGGTAAGAATATTGTCGGCCATGATCAGGCTGCCCCCTGCGGATCAACGCCAATGACAAGGGTGTTGTCATCCACATAGTGGTGCGGTGGCACCAGCAGGTTGATCGGCGCCGGCACGTCCTGGAACACGCGCCCGGACATGTCGAAACGCGACTTGTGGCAGGGGCAGAAATAACCGCCCTTCCACTGTGCGTCGTAGGGCTCGGGGCGGATCTCGGCAACCATCTCCGGCGAACAGCCAAGATGGGTACACAGACCTACCAGCACGGATATATCCGGCTTGATCGAGCGGAATTCGGGATTGCCCTTGAGCACGTACTCCGGCTGCTGGTCCTTGTTGCCAGACTCCGGATCCTTGAGCCGTGCATCCAGGGTAGGCAAT
This sequence comes from Stenotrophomonas sp. STEN035, assembly GCF_056759935.1. Taxonomy (NCBI): domain Bacteria; kingdom Pseudomonadati; phylum Pseudomonadota; class Gammaproteobacteria; order Lysobacterales; family Lysobacteraceae; genus Stenotrophomonas; species Stenotrophomonas sp. STEN035. The sequence goes on along the minus strand of NZ_JBRRDY010000012.1, from coordinate 43,576 downwards.
GCCTGCAGGATGGCCTTGGAGCGTTTGACGATCCAGATCGGCTGGCCGCGCCATTCCAGGATCAGCCGTTGGCCTTCCTGCAACGCGCTGATATCGGCAGTCACCGGGGCACCGGCCAACTTGGCACGGGCGCTGGGATTCCACGACTTGATGAAAGGAACTGCGGCGAAACCAACACCGACTGCCCCGACCACAGCTGTGGTCGCTGTCAAAAACCGCCGACGTCCGGTGTTGACTGGATCGTTTACCCCATCGTTTGCCATCCGGCACTCCGATAATGATTAGGTAGCTATAGGCTGCCAGCGGTCTGGTGGGGGCCATCCCGCTCTGAATCGAATCGTTCCGGAGTGTAGCGGAACGCTTAACGCTGACACAACGCGATCAAACACCAGTCCGCGAAATTTGTCACGGCCTGCTGCAACAGAATCATTCGGGGACAGTCTACTGGCGCGTGGCCAGCTCGCCACGGTAGCGGTCGGCCAACTGCGCGACACGCTGCACGTAGTACTGGGTTTCCTTGTACGGGGGCACACCGCCATGGCGGTCCACCGCACCTTCGCCGGCGTTGTAGCCCGCCGCGGCCAGTGTCAGGTTGCCGTTGAAACGACGCAGCAACCACGACAGGTATTGCACGCCGCCGCGGATGTTCTGGCCGGCGTCGTAGGAATCGGACACCCCGAAACGACGCGCCGTAGGTGGCATCAACTGCATAAGACCCTGTGCCCCGGCACGACTGAGCGCGGTCGGGTTGAACGCCGACTCGGCATGGATGATGGCCCGCACCACCGCTTCCTCGACACCGAACTCGCGTGCGGCCGAGGCGATCTCGGTGCTGTAGGCCTGGGTGTTCAGTCGCACCGAGCCGAAGTTGACCCGGGAGTTCACGCCGCAGGCAAAACAACGCTCGATATAACTGTATTGAATGGTGCGCACCGCGCCGATGTTGGCCACCTGGGCCGGCCGGCTGCTGGTGTAGTGGCGCACCCCATCCTTCATATATGAGTAAACCTGCCCACTGACCACCCGTTGCGCCCGTCCTGCCGTTGCCGGCGCTGGCGTGGGCGGCACTGCGGTGGGGGCGGCCTGTGCAGCCACCGCCGTCGAACTGTCATTGGTTTGGCTCGCGGGAGCCGCAGCAGCTACCGGGGTGGCGACGGGCACCGGGGTCGGCGGCACATAACGCGGCACATCGCGCGTCGGCCGATAACTGCTGACCACGCTGCAGCTCGCGCCACTGACGCGTTTGCTGACGTAATTGGGCACCCCGTCGCTGCCAACACACTTGTACAGCGTGCCGGCACTGGCCGGCAAGGCGACCAATGCTGCTGCGAGAATGCCGGTGATCCCCAAAATCCCCTTCATGGGCGCGAGTCTCCCAGCTTCGCCGGGGCTTGCCAAGTATTTGACGCAGCGGCTTTCGTGCTCTGGCCCGCGGACCGATACAATAGGCGGCTACGAATGCAGCCCCAGCGGCTGCGTGCCCGCCCACCCGTCTGGAATAAGCGCCATGCCCGGGACGCCAGCTACCCCCTTGCCGATCACGGCCGGCTCTGCCGCGCCTACTGTTGAAATGACCACACCTGAATTGATTCCCCTGCCCGGCCAGCGGCCGACGGTTGCCGGCGGCGCGCGCGGCAAGCTCTACATCAAGACCCACGGTTGCCAGATGAACGAGTACGACTCGACCAAGATGGCCGACGTACTCGCCGCTGCCGAGGGACTGGAGCTCACCGACAACCCCGAAGAAGCCGACGTGGTACTGGTCAACACCTGCTCCATCCGCGAGAAGGCACAGGAGAAGGTGTTCAGCCAGCTCGGCCGCTGGAAGGCACTCAAGGCCAATGGCCGTGACGTCATCATCGGTGTGGGCGGTTGTGTGGCCTCGCAGGAAGGCGAGGCCATCGTCAAGCGCGCGCCCTACGTGGACCTGGTGTTCGGCCCGCAGACCCTGCACCGCCTGCCGGAGCTGATCCGCGCCCGCCGCGAGCAGAACAAGCCGCAGGTGGACATCAGCTTCCCCGAGATCGAGAAGTTCGACCGAATGCCCGAGCCGCGTGCCGAGGGCCCCTCGGCCTTCGTCTCGATCATGGAAGGCTGCTCCAAGTACTGCTCGTTCTGCGTGGTGCCGTATACCCGTGGCACCGAGGTCAGCCGCCCGTTCGAGGACGTACTTGTCGAATGCGCCCAGCTCGCTGAGCAAGGTGTGCGCGAGATCAACCTGCTCGGCCAGAACGTCAACGCCTACCGTGGTCCGTATGGCGACGGTGAGATTGCCGACCTCGGCCTGCTGATCCGTACCCTTGCCGAAATCGACGGCATCGGCCGCATCCGCTTCACCACCTCGCACCCGCTGGAATTCAGCGATTCGCTGGTGGACGCTTACCGCGACGTGCCGAAACTGGCCAACTACCTGCACCTGCCGGTACAGGCCGGCAGCGACCGTGTGCTCAGCGCGATGAAGCGTGGCTACACCGCACTGGAGTTCAAATCCAAGATCCGTAAGCTGCGCGCGGTGCGGCCGGACATCTCGATCAGCTCGGACTTCATCGTTGGTTTCCCAGGCGAAACCGATGCCGATTTCGAGAAGACCATGAAGCTGATCGAGGACGTGGGCTTCGACCAGAGCTTCTCCTTCATCTATTCGCGCCGCCCTGGCACCCCGGCCGCCGACCTGGAAGACACCACCAGCGATGCCGACAAGCACGCCCGGCTGTCGCGGCTGCAGGCGCAGATCAATGAGCATGCCGCCGGCATCTCCGCGCGCATGGTCGGCACCGTGCAGAACGTGCTGGTCGAGGGCCCCTCGCGCAAGGACCCGAACGAGTTGACCGGCAAGACCGAGAACATGCGTTCGGTGAACTTCCCGGCCAGTTCGCGCCTGATCGGGCAGTTTGTGGATGTATTGATCACCGAGGCCTTCAGCAATTCGCTGCGTGGGCAGGTGGTTACGCAGGACTAAGGGCGGGCCGCGACTGCTCTTGCTGCGCTTTCTTACGGAAGGTGGGCTGCGCGGGTTGGAGACACAGGGTGCACTGGTCCGAAGCAGGAGCGCCCTCGCCCTGCCCTCGCTCCGCGCACCGGCCCTTGCGCTGGTGCACACGCGTTCGGGTAGCAAACCTCTGGTTCGCAAGCTGCCCCTCTCCTGCTGGCGGGAGAGGGGAAAGCCGTCGTTGTTGATTTCAGCTTTGAAAAGCCGGCACTGCTCGTTCTCGCTTCTTGCCGCTCACCTTTGCCCCAGCACTGCGGTCATTTATTCGCCACACCGACCCAAAGCCCGCCGTTGCTGGGCTGCGCGCGGTTATCCACATGTTCATCCCGAATCGATCCACACAAATTGTGGACAACTTGTTACCTGCAAACCGTCAAATGTGGCGGTTTTTTAACCAACCCACCAAGAGGCTTATGCCGCAAGGGCTGGACAGGGATATCCACAGCTTGGCCCACGCCACATCCACATCGGCTGTGGAGAACCCGGACGACGACTTCCTCCGCTGGTGGTAGGCCAGCCACGGGGGTACCCTTCTCCGGTCCAAGGCACGGCTTCGCCGGCCAGCAACTGTCAGTGAAAATGACCACTACTACGCATCGCGACTTCACTCTCGACCCGATTGATAACGAACGGCTCGCCAATCTGGCCGGACCGTTCGACGAGCATCTGCGCCAGGTCGAACTCAAGCTGGGCGTTGAGATTGCCAACCGCGGCAATGTGTTCCGCGTCAGCGGCCCCGGCAAGACCGCGCTGGAAGCGGAAAAGCTGCTCAAGGCCCTTTATGTGGAAGCCGCCGAAGCCGTCTTCGACAGCCACGCCATCCACCTGCGCCTGAACCGTGCCAACGTCGATCACGTTACCGAGCAGGCCTACGAAGCGCAGGAAGTAGCCATCAAGGTCAAGCGCGGCACCGTGCGTGGCCGCGGCCTCAATCAGGCCAGCTACCTGCACCAGATCGCCACCCACGACATCAGCTTCGGCATTGGTCCGGCCGGTACCGGCAAGACCTTCCTGGCGGTGGCGATGGCTGTGGACGCCCTGAATGAGTCGCGCGTACAACGCCTGATCCTGGTGCGCCCGGCGGTGGAAGCCGGCGAGAAGCTGGGCTTTCTGCCCGGCGACCTGACCCAGAAGGTCGACCCTTACCTGCGCCCGCTGTACGACGCCCTGTACGAAATGCTGGGCGTGGAAAAGGTTGCCAAGCTGCTGGAGCGCAACGTCATCGAGATCGCACCGCTGGCGTATATGCGCGGACGTACCCTCAATGACGCCTTCGTGATCCTGGACGAAGCGCAGAACACCACCATCGAACAGATGAAGATGTTCCTGACCCGCCTCGGCTTCGGCTCGACCGCCGTGGTCACCGGCGACCTGACCCAGACCGACCTGCCCAAGCACGTCAAGTCCGGCCTGCGCGACGCCATCGAGGTGCTGCGCGGCGTGGACGGGGTCAGCTTCACCTTCTTTGAATCGCGCGACGTGGTGCGCCATCCGCTGGTGGCCCGCATCGTCAGCGCCTATGACCGCCGCGATCTGCAGCAGGTAAAACCCGGCACCGAGTAGGCTTAGACTGGCGCCTCCCGCGATGCACAGGAGGTGCCATGCCCCGGCCATATCCATTCTTTACCTGCGCCCTGTTGCTGGCAGCCAGCCTGCCGGTCCTTGCTGCAAAGAAACAGCCGACCGCGCGCCCCTATGTCGAAACCAGCTATCTGATAGCACCGCGCCAGGTTGGCGACTTCGAACTCGAAGGGGCGTCCTACGACCCCGATCAGAAATATTCCGGCGCTGGCTTCCGCTATGCACTGAAGGATCATCAAGAAATCCGCTTTGACGTCTATGTCTATCCGGCCGGCCGGATGCAACAGGCCACAGCCGTCGAACTCGGTATGAAGGCCTTTCGTGATGACCTGAAGCAGGCCGTCAACCAAGGTAGCTATACCAAGTTGCAAGAGCTGCAGGACAGCAGCTTTCCGTTGCAGGCGGCTACTACCGCCTCGGACCCAGCCAATGACATTGATGCTGCGGTGATCAAGGCCAAGGCTGAGGCCGAACAGGTCATCGGCCGCAAACTGCAGCTGAGCATGAATCTGCAACCGCGGGATTGGCCGATGTATTCCAGCGGCTACCTGTTCTACAAGCAACTCTATTACTTCAAACTGCGCGCAAGCGCGGCTCAGGAGCGCACCACCCAGGCGAACTTTGACACCCTTGCTGATCGCGCAGCGCGGGCCCTTATCCCCGCATTGCAGGTTGCCAACATCGGCGACTGCGCCAACGCAACGATCTACTTGTCTCCGGATGCGGCGCCAGAGGCCGGCGCAATAGCATTGGTGCAGCAGGCCACACTGCATGCGGGCTATAACTGCCACTCCTCGCTGGAAAAAGCCGGCCTGCCCCCTGGTTCCGACAGCGAAATCGTCGAGATCGGCTACAGGACCGACGAATGGAAGTCGCAGTGACACGCCAGCCGCGCGATACTGTGCCGTCTGTATTGCCTGATTGCTGGAACCTGCCATGACCAAGGGCCCTGTCCGCCTTGATGTAGCCGTCAGCTACGCCCTGCCCCGCGCCGGCCTGCCTGCAGCGGTGAGCTTCCGTCGCTGGGTGGCTGCCGCCTTGAAGGGCCGCATCCGCGAGGCTGATCTGGCCATCCGCGTGGTCGACGCCAAGGAAGGCCAGTCACTGAACCGCCATTACCGGGGCAAGGACTACGCCACCAACGTACTCAGCTTCCCAGCCGAGCTGCCCGAAGGCCTGCCCAAGGGAGTGAAGTTCCCCTTGCTGGGCGATCTGGTGATCTGCGCGCCGGTGGTTGCCCGCGAGGCCGAGGAGCAGGACAAGGCGCTCAACGCCCACTACGCCCACCTCACCGTGCACGGCGTGCTGCACCTGCTGGGCTGGGACCACGAAGACGACAAGGAAGCCGAAGCCATGGAGCAGCTGGAACGCGAGATCCTGGCCGATCTGGGCATCGCAGATCCCTACGCCAACGAGCAGTAGTGGCGAGCCATACTCGGCAGAGGCTTTCCCTGCAGCCCCATGTAGTGCCGAGCCATGCTCGGCAGAGGCCTTCCCGATAGATTGATAGGCCGCAAGGTTGTAGGAGCTGCGTCAGCTGCGAAACAGATACATCTTCTGATTGCAGCCATTCCCGGCCCTGATGCACTGCGAGCTTCGCGGCTCACGCCGCTCCTACAAGACTGCGCCACACCCCGATGCCGCTATCATCGGCTCCTGCACTTCCCCGAATGAATGCCGTGCGCTCAAGCTGCCTGCTACCGCTACTACTCCTCGCTGCCGGTTCGGCTCGCGCCCAGCCCACCATCGACCTGCCCGCCCTGATCGAATGCCGGCAGAGCGTCAGCGAGTTCGCCGCACTGGCACCTATCGCCAACGACCCGCTGAAGGCAGTAACCCTGGGCTGGCGGCCGTTGCCGCAGGGCAACCTGTTCATGGCCGAGTACATGTTGAATACCCCAATCACGGTGTTCGGCCACAGCGCCGACCATATCGCCATGGCCGGCGGCACCATCATCGCCATCCTCGACATGCCCGACCCGCGCCCGCTGGCCAAGCAGCTGGAGCTGGAAACCGGCTACGACGCACCGGACAAGTTCATGGCCGGCCGCGAGCTGGTCAGCCGCGACGTCAACGACGCCAAGACCGGCGAAGCGCTGATCGAGTCTGTGATCCTGGGCGTGTCCACGGTCAAATCCCACCCAGGCAAAACCCTGGCCGGCTGCACCTACAGCCTGGACCTGCCCGCCGAGGGAGAAGCCCCGCCCGCCCCCGCCAAGCCGGCCGAAACCCCGGCCGATGTGCCGCAGGTAGCCCCCAGCGTGCAGACCCCCAACCCGCCGCCGGCTTGAACAGGCAGCGGCAAACATCCTGCTAGACTTGTCGGCACCGCCCGGCCTGCCGGGTGCAGTCAAACCAAGAGATGTCTGAAGACGACAGTAGTACCTCGCCCGAAAACGGCGAGAAGAAACGTAGCTGGCTGGAGCGCCTGGGTTCGGCGTTCTCCAGTGAACCTCATACACGCGACGAGCTGGTTGGCATCCTGCAGACGGCACAGCAGGACGGCCTGATCGCCGCAGACACCCTGCGGATGATGGAAGGCGCCATTTCGGTGGCCGAGCTGACCGTCGGCGACGTGATGATCCCGCGCTCGCACATGGTGTCCTTGCCGGTGGACCGGCCTTTCATCGAGCTGATGAAGCAGGTGGTCGATTCCGGCCACTCGCGCTTCCCGGTGCACGGTGAGAACAAGGACGACATCCTCGGCATCCTGCTGGCCAAGGACCTGCTGCGCGGCGTGGTCGCCGACAACAGCCACGCCAGCGTGCGCGAGCTGCTGCGTCCGGCGGTGCTGATCCCCGAATCGAAGAAGCTCAATGTGCTGCTCAAGGAGTTCCGGCTCTCGCGCAACCACATGGCGATCGTGGTGGACGAGTACGGCGGCGTCGCCGGCCTGGTCACCATCGAGGACGTGCTGGAGCAGATCGTCGGCCAGATCGACGACGAGCACGACGAGACCGAAGACCACACCTCGCAGATCGCCATCCTCGCCGATGGCCGCTATGTGGTGGATGCGCTGACCACCATCGGCGATTTCAACGAGCGCTTCGGCGCCGAGTTCTCCGATGACGATTACGACACCATCGGCGGGCTGGTCACCGAGGCCGTCGGCCATCTGCCGGAAATCGGCGATGAGCTGACCCTGGAGCGCTTCGTGTTCCGGGTGGCCAAGGCCGATGCACGCCGCGTGCAGGCCTTCCACGTCACCATCCTGCCACCCGAAGACCAGGACGAAGCTTGATCACCCTGCGCCTGCCGCGGCTGCTGTCCGCGTTCGCGTCGTTGTTCCTGCTGCTGGCCGCGATGGCCAGCAGCGCACAACCGGTCGCCAACCAAGCCAGCGAAGCCAACACACACCCGGCACCGCGCATCGGCGTGGTGACCATGCTGCCCGGCGAAGTGTTCTTCGAGCGCTTCGGCCATGACGCACTGGTGGTGTTGGACCCGGCAAGCGGGCAGGCAACGTCGTACAACTTTGGCTTCTTCGACCCGTCCGAACCGGATTTCATCGGCAACTTCGTGCGCGGCAAGATGATGTATTACCTGGTCGCCCTGCCGCTGGAGCAGGACCTGGCGCAGTACGAGAGCGTCGGCCGCGGCGCGAACATCCAGTGGCTGGACCTGCCGCCGGCGCAGGCACAGGCGCTGGCTGATGCCCTGGCCGAACGGGCCAAGCCCGAGAACGCGCGCTATCGCTACGACTACTTCACCGCCAACTGCGCCACCATGGTGCGCGACAGCCTGGACCAGGCCATGGGTGGCGCCCTGCAATCGCAGCTGGCTGGCCGTTCACGTGGCAATAGCTACCGCAGCGAGTCGGTGCGACTGGCCTCGCCTTCGCCGTGGATGTGGCTTGGCTTCGACATCGGTCTGGGCCCGAATGCCGATCAGCCACTGTCGCGCTGGCAGGAAGCCTTCGTGCCCATGCGCCTGGCCGACAGTCTGCGCGAGGTACGCAACAGCGAAGGCCGGCCACTGGTACAGGCCGAACAGGAACTGCTGCCGCAACGCCTGCCACCCGAGCCGAAGGAGAAGCAGCGCTCCTGGTGGCCATGGCTGCTGGTCGGCCTTGTCGTTGCCGCTGCGTTGTACACCGCACGCCGCAAGCCGCGCCTGATCGGCGGATTCGCACTGCCGTTCTGGCTGTTCTGTGGCGTCGCCGGTGGCCTGCTGACCTTCCTGTGGGGCTTCAGTGAGCATCAGGCTGCGTGGGCCAACCGCAACCTGTTGTTGCTCAGTCCGTTGGCGCTGTTGTTGATTCCCGGCGCATGGAGCCTGCTGCGCGGGCGCCAACCGCGCGCCTGGTTCCGGGTCGTCCTGTGGCTGATGACCGGCATTGCGCTGCTGGCGTTGCCGCTGCATTGGCTGTCGCTGCAGGCGCAGTTCAACATGCAGTGGATCGTGCTGCTGCTGCCCATCCACGTCGCACTGGCACTGATCCTGGGGCGCCGCAGCTTGGCGTTACCGGCCAGCTGAGGCACGATGCCGGGATGACTACCGGCATCACTCCAACTCCAGCCCAGGCCAACCCGGCCTGCGTGATCAATTGCACCTGGTACGGTGCCGACGGCACACAGCGCCCGCTCGACCTGGACAGCATCAGCGACGTGCTCGCCGATGATGCCAAGGGCTTCGTCTGGGTCGGCCTGTACGAACCCAGCGACGCGATCCTGGACAAGGTGCAGGAAGAATTCGACCTGCACCCACTGGCGATCGAAGACACCCGCAAGGCGCACCAGCGGCCCAAGATCGAAACCTACGGCAATTCCTTGTTCGTGGTGGTGCACACCGCCCAGGTCGTGGATGAGCGTATCCGCTACGGCGAAACCCATGCCTTCCTCGGCCCGCGCTTCCTGGTGACGGTGCGTCACGGCGCCTCGCTGTCGTATGCCCCCGTGCGTGCGCGACTGGAACAGGAGCCCGAGCTGCTGGCGATGGGCCCCTCGTTCTGCCTGTACTCGGTGCTCGATGCCGTGGTCGATCACTACCTGCCGATCACCGACAGCTTCCGCGACACCCTGGACCTGTTGGAGAAGAACATCTTCGCCGACACCTATGAGCGGCGCACGGTGATCCGTCTGTACGAGCTCAAGCGCGAGCTCAACAAGATGCGGCTGGCGGTAGCCCCCTTGCAGGACGCGCTTGCGCAGCTGCAACGCAATCAGGCGCAGTTGATCAACGAAGAAGTTCGGCTCTACCTGCGCGACGTGCAGGACCACGCAGCCCGGGTCAACGAAGCCATCGACACCTTGCGCGAAATGCTGGGCACCGCGCTGAACGTCAACCTCTCGCTAGTGACGCTGGCGCAGGGCGAGACAGTCAAGCAGCTCGGTGCCTGGGCAGCACTGCTGGCTGCACCAACCCTGGTCACCAGCTGGTATGGCATGAACTTCGCGCATATGCCGGAGTTGGCCGGGCGCTTCGCCTATCCGCTGTTGATGCTCGGTGTCGGCGTGATCTGCGTGGTGCTGTACCGCCTGTTCAAACGTTCCGGCTGGCTTTGACCAGCTACCCAGTCTTTCGAGAGAGCAACCATGCAGCACGACCACTCCAATCCCGCACGCCGCAATTTCCTGCGCAATACGCTGATCGCCAGTGCCGCCGCACTCCCCCTGTCGCAGATCGCATCTGCACAGACTGCAACCGACTCCGACAACTCCCTGCCCGAATCCATGCGCGGCCTGAAATCGGTCGCCGCGCAGGTGGTACCGATCGGCAACGAGGAGCGCATTGCGCGCGTGGCCAAGGCTCAGCGTCTGATGGCCCAGCACGGCATCGATGCCGTGTTCATCGGCGCTGGCAGCTCCCTGACCTATTTCACCGGCATGCATTGGTGGGACAGCGAGCGCCTGACCGGCGTGATCCTGCCGCGCAAGGGTGAGCCAGTTTATGTGACACCGGAATTCGAACGCGTGCGCACGCTGGAGCAGATCAAGCTCGGCAACGATGTGCGCGGCTGGCAGGAAGACGAGGACCCCTACGCCCTGGTCGCCAAGGTGCTGCGTGACATGGGCCATGCCACCGGCACCTTGGGCATGGAAGAAGCCGTACCCTACTTCCGCGCCAAAGGCATTGCCGACGCCCTGCCACAGGCCAAGGTGGTACCTGCATGGCCGGTGGTAGCCGGCTGCCGCCGGGTCAAAAGTGCGGCCGAGCTGGCATTGATGAAGCTGGCCAATGAAGCCACGCTAGCGGTATATGAAGCAGTCTGGAAGGCCTTGAAGCCGGGCATGACCGAGCAGGACATCAGCGGCCTGCTGGCCATGGCCTACGCACGTACCGGGCTGAATGGCGATGCCAGCGTCAACGTCGGCAAGTACACCGCCTCACCGCATGGCTCGGACAAACCGCAGCACCTGGTCGAAGGCACGCCGATCATCTTCGACGGTGGCTGCCGCGCCGGTGGCTATACCAGCGACATCACCCGCACCGTGGTGCTGGGCCAGCCCAACGACGAGATCCGCAAGGTATTCGACATCGTATTGAAGGCACAGACGGCGGCATTAAATACCGCACGCCCGGGCGTGGCGATGGGCGATGTGGATGCAGCTGCACGCAAGGTGATCAGCGATTCCGGCTACGGCCCGGACTACCGCTATTTCAGCCACCGTCTTGGCCACGGCATCGGCCTGGACATGCACGAATGGGATTACCTGGTGCGCGGCAACACCCACCTGCTGGAACCGGGCATGACCTTCAGCGACGAGCCGGGCATCTACATCCCCGACCGCTTCGGCGTGCGCCTGGAAGACATCCTCTACGTCACCGAAGATGGTGCCGCGCTGATGACCCCGCAGAGCAGGTCCATCGACCAGCCATTCGGTTGATGAGAGCGGCGTCTTTTGTAGGAGCGGCGTAAGCCGCGAAGCCACTGCAACATAGGAAGCCGCAGAGCTCTACCCCTCCCCAACCCTCCCCTTGGCCTTCGGCCAAAGGGAGGGAGCTGCATCCGTAGTGCCGAGCCATGCTCGGCAGGGGCTTTACCAGCAGGCCATGTCAGAGCGGCGAACGCTGCGAAGTCACCGCTGGTCCAAACATTACCCAGCCTGCAATCCAGCGCACTGCAGTTGCATATTTTCGTAGGCGCTCATGAGCTGCCAGCTTCGCGGCTCACGCCGCTCCTACAAGCTCGGCATCAGGCCACATAGACCGTTTTGATATTCATGAACTCATGAATACCAGGTCCCGCCAGCTCACGCCCAAAGCCCGAGCGCTTGGTCCCGCCAAACGGCAGCCGCGCATCACTCTTCACCACTGAATTGACGAAGGCCGCGCCGCATTGCAGTTGCACCGCGACGTTCTCGCCGCGCAGTACATCGCGGGTCCAGACACTGCCGCCCAGCCCGAAGCTGGTGTCATTGGCCACACGCACCGCCTCAGCCTCGTCCTTGACCCGGATGATCGCCGCAACCGGCCCGAACAGCTCTTCTTCGTAGGCAGGCATGCCGGGCCCGACGTTGTCGAGGATCGTCGCCTCGTAGCCCGCATTGCTACCGGCTACCGGCGACCCGCCCAGCAATACCTTCGCGCCCTTGTCGATGCTGGCGCGCACCTGCTTGTGCAGCTCGTCGCGCAAGTCAGCGCGCGCCATCGGCGCGAGGGTGCTTTCCTCGCTCTGCGGATCGCCGTACACGCGCGCCTGCGCGCCTTCGATGTAGCGCTGCACGAAGGCATCGGCAATCGACTCGACCAGGATGAAGCGCTTGGCAGCAATGCAGGTCTGGCCAGCATTGTCGAACCTCGAACGCACCGCGGCAGCCACTGTCAGATCCAGATCGGCGTCATCCAGCACCACGAAGGCATCGCTGCCGCCGAGCTCCATCACACACTTCTTCAGCTGGTCGCCGGCGTTGGCCGCAATCGACCGCCCTGCACGCTCGCTGCCAGTCAGCGTCACTGCCTTGATACGACGATCACGCAGCACCTCGGCGGCCTGATCGTTGTCGATATGCAGTACATCGAATACGCCATCCGGGATGCCGGCGGCGGCAACCACCTCGCGCAGCAGGTCCGCACAACCCGACACATTGCTGGCGTGCTTGAGCAGGGCGACATTGCCGGCCATCAAACCCGGCGCAAGAAAACGAATCACCTGCCAAATCGGGAAATTCCAGGGCATCACCGCCATCACACAGCCGATCGGCTGGTAGATGACGTAGCTGCGCTGGGCTTCGGTGGGGATCGGCTGCGGCTTCAGATAATCGGCCGCGCGGTCGGCGTAGTACTCACAACCGGCGGCGCTCTTCTCGATCTCGGTCAAGGCCTCGCGGCGCAGCTTGCCCATCTCGGCGGTCATCGTGCGCTGGATCTCGTCGCGGCGCTCGCGCAGGCCTGCAGCAACCTTGCGCAGATGGTCACCACGCTGCTCCAGCGACAATGCTGACCATTGTGGGAACGCCGATTCAGCTGCGGCCAGTCGCTGCTCGATGGCGGCAGTTGTCAGCAGCTCGACCGTGCGCACGATCTCGCCATTGAAGGGATTGATAGTCTGATACGACGCCATGGACTCACCTGCATTCAACGAATGCTGGGATGGTAGCGCCGCGAATGTTGCGCGCAGGTAAATCCCAAGCGGCCCGTAGTGCCGAGCCATGCTCGGCAGGGGCGTTACCGGCGACCTATCAATCCTGCATCCATCGTTGTGGGCGCGGCGTCAGCCGCGAAGCTGGCAATGTTGAAATCACCCAAATCGTGGCGATTTGATGGATCGCCAGCTTCGCGGCTGACGCCGCTCCCACAATTGGTGATGGTTTGCCGCTAAAGCCCTGCCGAGCATGGCTCGGCACTACAGGGCTTCTCAGCCGTTCTCCTGCAGCGCCAGCTGCATGTCGCGCTGGCGTCGCTTGTCGGCGCGGGCCGAAATCCACCAACCCAGCACCGCTACCGTCGATACCGCCAGCACCATCAGCGTGGCCAGGGCGTTGATCTTCGGGCTCACGCCCATGCGCACCGAGGCGAAGATCTTCATCGGCAGCGTGGTCGAGCTGGGGCCGGCGACGAAGCTGGCGATCACCACGTCATCCAACGACAAGGTGAAGGCGAGCAGCCAGCCGGACAGCAATGCCGGGGCGATGATCGGCAAGGTGATCAGGAAAAACACCTTGAGCCGGTTCGCACCCAGGTCCATCGCCGCTTCTTCCAGCGAACGGTCCAGCTCCTGCAGGCGCGAAGACACCACCACCGTCACGAAGGAGATGGTGAAGGTCACATGCGCGATCCAGATTGCCACTACGCCCTTGGACGGCAGGCCGAACAAGCCACCCATCGACACCAGCATCAGCAGGATCGACAGGCCGATGATCACCTCCGGCATCACCAGTGGCGCGGTCACCAATGCACCAAAGATGGTCTTGCTGGGGAAGCGCTTGAAGCGGGTCATCGCCATCGCAGCCATGGTGCCGATCACCATCGATGCACTCGCCGTCCAGAACGCGATCTTGATGCTGATCCAGGCCGCCTGCAGCAGCTGTCGGTCACGGAACAACTCGCCGTACCACTGCGTCGAGAAGCCCGCCCATACCGTCGCCAGCCGCGAGGAGTTGAACGAGTACACCATCAACAACAGGATCGGCAGGTACAGGAACGCAAAGCCGAGCAGCAGGATGCTCCAACCCAACCAGGAACTACGCCGGGTCATGCTCATGCCAGCTTCCCTTCCAGCTCACGCTGCTGCGAACGGTTGAAGATGATGATGGGGATCAGCAGCAGGATCAGCATCACGATCGCCACCGCCGAGGCCAGCGGCCAGTCGCGGTTGTTGAAGAACTCGCCCCACAACACGCGGCCGATCATCAAGGTATCCGGGCCACCAAGCATTTCCGGGATCACGAATTCACCCACCGCCGGGATCATCACCAGCATGCAGCCTGCGATGATGCCGCTGCGCGACAGCGGCAAGGTGATGCGCAGGAAGGCCTGCCATGGCTTGGCACCGAGGTCATAGGCTGCTTCCAACAAGCGGTTGTCGAGCTTGACCAGGTTGGCATACAGCGGCAGCACCATGAACGGCAGATAGCAGTAGACGATGCCAACGTAGGCCGCGAACGGGGTGTAGAGCATGCGTATCGGCTCGTCGATCACTCCGATGCTCATCAAGGTCCGATTGATCAGGCCATTGCTGTCGAGGATGCCGATCCAGGCATAGACGCGGATCAGGAACGAGGTCCACGACGGCAGCACCACCAGCATCATCGCGATGTTGCGCGCCGACGGCGACATCCTCGAGATCACGTAGGCCATCGGGTAGCCGATCAACAAGGTCAGCAGCGTGGAGATCACCGCGATCTTGATCGAGCTCAGGTAGGCCACTATGTACTGGCTGTCGGTGAACAGCGCGGTGTAGTTGCCCAAGTTGAGATTGACCGTGAACGCGCTGTCCACGTATTCCACGATGGAGGTATATGGCGGCATCGCCACCGCCATCTTGGCGAAGGATATCTTCAACACGATCAGGAACGGGATCGCGAAGAACAGCAGCAACCACAGATAAGGCACGCCGATCACACCCGCGCGTGCACCCGGCAGCCAACGCCGCCAACCGCTGGTGAGTGGATTGATCGCGCTCATGAGGTCAGCACCACGCCGTCGTTGTCGTCCCAGGACACCCAGACTTCGTCGTTCCAGGTGATGCCGTCACTGTCCCAACGCTTCATGTTGGCGAAGTTGGACAGGATCTTGGCACCGCTGGGCAGGCGCACGTGATAGACCGAGTGGCTGCCGAAGTAAGCAATGTCTTCGACCACGCCGAAGGCCTTGTTGGTATCGCCTTCGGGTTCTTCCTTGGCGATATGCACCTTCTCCGGCCGCAGCGCGAAGGCTACCGGCTGGCCTTCGTAGCCGGTGATGCCGTGGCCGACGTAGATCGGCGCCGGGAAGTCGGCGGTGCGCACGGTGACGTATTCGGGCAGGTCCTCGTCGATCACGCCTTCGAAGGAATTCACCGAGCCGATGAAGCCGGCGACGAAGCGGTTGGCCGGCTGCTCGTAGATATCATCCGGCTTGCCGATCTGCTGGATCCAGCCCTGGTCCATCACCGCGATGCGGGTGGCCATGGTCATGGCTTCTTCCTGGTCGTGGGTGACCATCACGCAGGTCACGCCGAGCTGCTCGATGATGTTGACGAGCTCCAGCTGCATCTTCGAGCGCAGCTTCTTGTCCAGCGCGCCCATGGGCTCATCCAGCAACAGCAGCTTGGGGCTCTTGGCCAGCGAGCGGGCCAGCGCGACACGCTGCTGCTGGCCGCCGGACAGCTGGTGCGGCTTGCGCTTGCCCAGCTTCTGCAGCTGCACCAGCTCCAGCATCTCGCCAACCCGGCGGGCGATGGCATCCTTGGCCATGCCGTCCTGCTTGAGGCCGAAGGCGATGTTCTGCTCCACCGTCATATGCGGGAACAGCGCATAGGACTGGAACATCATGTTGATCGGCCGCTCATACGGCGGCAGCGCGGTGATCGGCTGACCGTCGAGCAGGATCGTGCCCTTGGTCGGGGTTTCAAAGCCGGCCAGGCAGCGCAGCAAGGTGGACTTGCCGCTGCCCGAACCGCCCAGCAATGCAAAGATCTCGCCCTTGCGCACATCAAGGTTGACGTCATCGACGGCGACGAAACCATCGAATTCCTTGCGCAGATCGCGGATGGACAGGTAGCCGGGCTCGCTGTTCAAAGCGATGGCCTCTGGCTTGGCGTCAACGGGCATGTAGGGCTCCGGAAGCGGGCAGATGAACAAACGCGCGTAGTGTAGCCCCCTGATTTTGCGGGCGACACCGCTGGCTGTGGCGGTTGGGGGCCAATTGAAGCTGCGCGACCTGTAGGAGCGGCGTGAGCCGCGAAGCTCACAGTGCGTGAAGGCGCCAAGGGCTTACCCCTCCCCAACCCTCCCCTTGGCTGCGCCAACGGGAGGGAGACAAGCCCCGCAGCCTGCAAACACCCATGTAGTGCCGAGCCATGCTCGGCAGGGCCGCTGTGGAAGCGGCATCAGCCGCGAAGCTGATATTGCGGGAACGCGCTAAGAGCTTACCCCTCCCCAGCCCTCCCCTTGGCTGCGCCAAAGGGAGGGGGCCAAGCGCCGGCTTCGCCATCTCCACTGGCAACTGGTAAGCCGCGAACGCCACAAACAACAACGCCTCCCTGCGAGAGGGAGGCGTTGCAAAGATTCAGACGCTAAGCCAGCCTCGAATCAACGACCGGTCTTAACCTCGGTCCACAGACGGGTGTACAGCTTGTCCGTCTCCGGGCTGTTGATCGCATAGGTGAACATCTTGGCGGCCACGTCTTCGGCCGGGTAGATGGTCTTGTCGTCGCGGATGGCCGGATCGACCAGCGAGGTCGCCGACTTCACCGGGTTGGCGTAGTGGGTAACGTTGGTGTTCTTGGCCGCTACCTCCGGCTCCAGCAGGTAGTTGATGAAGGCATAGGCGTTCTGCGGGTGCTTGGCATCCTTCGGAATGGCCAGCATGTCGAACCACTGCGGTGCGCCTTCCTTCGGGATGGAGTACGCCACTTCCACGCCGTTCTTGGCCTCTTCGGCACGGTCACGGGCCTGGATGATGTCGCCCGACCAGCCCACCACCAGGCAGGTGCTGCCATTGGCCAGAGAACCCACGTATTGCGAGGAGTGGAAGTTCTGCACGTATGGGCGGATCGACTTGAGCAGGTCAGCGGCCTTCTGCAGCACGGCCGGGTCGGCGCTGTGCGGGTCTTCACCCAGGTAATGCAGGGCCACCGGGATCATGTCGGCCGGAGTGTCCAGCAGGGTCACGCCGCAATCCTTCATCTTGGCGATGTTTTCCGGCTTGAACACCAGGTCCCAGCTGTTGGCGATCTCGGCGCTGCCGCCGAAACGCTCTTTCAGCTTGGCCACGTTATAGCCAATGCCGGTGCTGCCCATCATGTACGGCACGCCGTACTGGTTGCCCGGGTCCTGGCCGGCGATGCGCTGCATCACCGCCGGGTCGAGGTTGGCCAGGTTCGGGATCTTGCTCTTGTCCAGCGGCAGGAACACCCCGGCCTGGATCTGGCGGCCGAAGAAGTTCAGCGTCGGCACCACGATGTCGTAACCGCTGTCACCGGTCAGCAACTTGGTCTCGACCATCTCATCGCTGTCGAACACGTCGTAGGTGACCTTGATGCCGGTCGACTTCTCGAAGTTCGGGATGGTGTCTTCGGCGATGTAATCCGAATAGTTATAGACATTGAGGACCTTGGCCTCGCCGCCTTCAGCGGGCTTGCCGCCAGTTTCCTTGCCGCCACAGGCAGCAAGCAGGGAAATGGCGACACCAACGGTCAGAATGCGCAGATTCATGGGTTCTCCAGTGTGATCCGGGAGCGGTATGGGGGACCGGCCAAGCCGGGAAGTGGGCATATTGTCCCATCTGCGGCGGTTTTGTGTGTAGAAGATGGGTGTAGGGCTTGTGGGAGCGGCGTGAGCCGCGAAGCTGGCAACGCTTGAAACGCCACAGCAGAGCTACCCCTCCCCAGCCCTCCCCTCGGCTTGCGCCAAAGGGAGGGAGCAAAGCTGCATGCACCGCCCCTCCCCTTTGCTGCGCAAAAGGGAGGGAGACAAGCCTCGCGATCAAACATTCAGCAGCAGGAACTCGCGCTCCCAGGAACTGATCACGCGGAAGAAGGTCTCGTATTCCTTGCGCTTGACCGAAACATAGGCACGGCAGAAACGTCGCCCCAGCAACTCCTGCAGGGCTTCGCAGCCCTCCAGCGCATCCAGCGACTCGCCCAGCGAGCGCGGCAGTTCGTAGCCCAGCTCCTTGGCGTTGCCGCTGATCGGGGTGGTCGGCGTCAGCTTTTCGCGGATGCCCAGCAGGCCACAGGCCAACGTCGCCGCCATCGCCAGATAGGGATTGGCGTCGGAGCCGGCAAAACGGCTTTCGACGCGATTGTTCTCCAGCGTATCCATCGGCACACGCAGGCCGCAGGTGCGGTTGTCGAAGCCCCACTCCACGTTGCTCGGCGACACCTCGCCAAATACCAGCCGACGATAGGAGTTTACGTTCGGGGCGAAGAAGCCCATCGCCGCCGGCACGTACTTCTGCAGGCCGGCCAGGTAATTGTCGAAGGTTTCGCTGTACTCGCCCTCGGCGTGACCGGCGAACACATTGCGACCATCGGCAATACGCACCAGGCTCTGGTGGATGTGCATGGCGCTGCCTGGCTCGGTCTCCATCGGTTTGGCCAGGAAGGTGGCATAGATGCCATGGCGCAGCGCTGCCTCGCGCATGGTGCGCTTGAACAGGAACACCTGGTCGGCCAGCGACATCGCGCCGTCGTGGGTGAAATTGACCTCGAGCTGTGCGGCACCGGATTCGTGGATCAAGGTATCCACGTCCAGCTTCATCGCATCGCAATAGTCGTACATCAGGTCGAGGATGGGATCGAATTCATTGACCGCATCGATCGAATACGACTGACGTGCCGTCTCCGGGCGACCCGAGCGGCCAGCAGGCGGCAGCAGCGGAAAATCCGGGTCGGTGTTCTTCTGCACCAGGAAGAACTCCACTTCCGGCGCCACCACCGGCTTCAGCCCAAGCTCCTCGTAGGCAGCCAGTACCCGCCGCAATACATTACGCGGTGCCAGCTCATGCGGCTGGCCGCTCTTGGTGTAACAGTCATGGATGATCTGCGCGGTCGGATCGGTGGCCCACGGCACCATCCGCACGGTGTCCGGGTCCGGGCGCAGGATCATGTCCGCGTCGGCCGGTGAGGTCAGCTCGTAGTAGTCATCCGGATAATCGCCGGTCACGGTGGTGGCGAAAATGCCCTCGGGCAGACGCGTTCCATAGTCGTGCGAGAACTTGTCGGCCGGGATGATCTTGCCACGCGCGTTGCCGGTGATATCCGGCACCAGGCATTCAACCTCGGTGATGTGCCGCTCCTTCAGCCAGCGCAGCAACAGGCTTTCTTCCTGGACGGCGATGGCGGTTTTGCGGCTGCGGGTGCGGGGGCGCGACGTCATGGGGAACCAACTTGTTTGTTTGACCGATAGCGGCGACAGGCCTCGCCGAAGGCTTGGAAAATGCCCAGATAGAACGGGTTTTCGGTAACCCGCCACTCCGGGTGGAACTGCAGGCCGAGCAGAAACGACGGGCCTGTGCCACGAAACGCTTCGATCAGCCCATCCGGCGCGCGAGCCTCAACCTGTAGCCCTTCGCCCAGCCTGGCAACACCTTGCCCGTGCACCGAATTGACCATCACCTCGTTGCCGCCAGCGATGTCCGCCAGCAAACCTCCCGGGCTCAGCTGCAGCGCATGCGCCGGTCCATATTGCACTTCCAACGATGACGCTGGGTTTTCACGATGATCAGCCAGCCCGGGCACTTCATGCACCTTGGGATGCAGGCTGCCGCCAAAGGCGACATTGACCTCCTGGAAACCACGGCAGATCGCCAGTATCGGCATGCCCAGCGCCAGTGCCTGCGGGATCAAGCCGAACACGTTTGCATCGCGTGCCGGATCATGCGGATTGCCCGGCCAGCTGTCGCCGCCATCGTAGTGGTGCGGTTCGATATTGCTGGTTGCACCGGTCAGCAGCAGGCCATCCAGCATCGCCAACCAAACCTCGGCCGGCAGCGGCGGCTGCAGCAAGGGCAGCAGCAGCGGCGTGGCCTGCGCGCCGTCGACAACAGCGCGCACGTACTTTTCGCCAACAACAAGAAACGGATGGGACCCGATCGGTTTGCTGTCGGTAGGCAAGCCGACCAGCGGCAGGCTGGCCATGGGTAAAGCTCATGAGACGTGTCAGCACGCTACCCCTGCCCCGCTGTTTAGGCAACCAAGCGCCATCCAGCATTCAAGTAACGCAGGGCACACTACACAGGTTCTTCACCGGCCTGCGCACGCCGCATACGCCGGGGTCGTTACACTTCCCGCCCCTGATTCGGCCTGATGTCCGTGGACGCCGCTGCATCCGTATATCCCCCGAGCTGGTATGCCGCCAGCCAACCCGAACTTCCGCTACGTGCGCCCCTGCAAGGGCAGGCGCGTGCCGACGTAGCCGTGCTCGGTGCCGGCTATACCGGCCTGACCGCCGCGCTGGCCTTGGCCGAAAAAGGCTACAAGGTCACCGTACTGGAAGCCGAACGTGTCGGCTGGGGTGCCTCCGGCCGCAACGGCGGCCAGGCCATCGTTGGTTACGGCTGCGAGCAGGACACGCTGGAAGCGCTGGTTGGCGACGCCGATGCCCGGCTGCTGTTCGATTTTTCGCGCGACGGCATGCACATGCTCAAGCAGCGCATCGCCAAACATGGCATCGACTGCGACTGGCGCGACGGCCATGCCAGCGTACCGATCCAGCCGCGCCAGGAGCGCGCCCTGCGCAGCGATATCGAGCGCATGGCGCAACGTTACGACTACCCGCTGGAATGGTGGGACCGCCCGCGCCTGCAGCAGGAACTGGCCAGCGAGCGCTACCTGGGCGCGGTGTATGACGCCGCCAGCGGCCACCTGCATCCGCTGGCCTATGCGCAGGGCCTGGCCCAGGCCGCCGAAGCCGCCGGTGTCACCATCCATGAGCAATCCGCGGTCACCCGGCTGGAACGCGGCACGCAACCAGCGCTGATCACCGCCGATGGCCGGGTCGATGCGGACTTCGTCGTATTGGCCGGCAACGCCTGGCTGCAGGACATCGCCCCCGAGCTGGAAACCCGGATGATGCCGGTCGGCACCTATATCGGCGCCACCCAGCCGCTCGGCGCCGAACGCGCCAAGGCGCTGATACGCAATGACATGGCCGTGGCCGATGTGAACTGGGCGCTGGACTACTTCCGGCTCAGCCGCGACCACCGCCTGCTGTTCGGCGGCCAGGCCAACTATTCGGCACTTCCTCCCCCCGGCCTGCGTGCCAGCATGACCCGGCGCATGCGGCGGGTATTCCCGCAGTTGGCCGATGTGGAGATGGAATACGTGTGGGGCGGCTATATCGACATCACCCGCAACCGCGCCCCACATTGGGGCCGAGTCACCCCGAACGTGTACTTCGCGCAGGGTTTTTCCGGCCACGGTGTCGCCAGCACCGGTCTGGCCGGTGAAGTGATCGCCGCCGCGATTGCCGGCCAGGCACAGCGGCTGGACGTGTTCGAGCGCATTCCGCACGGTGTATTCCCCGGCGGCAAGGCCTTGCGCATGCCGATGCTGGTGGCGGCGATGTCCTGGTACAAGCTGCGCGATCTGTTGTGGTGAGGCGGGGATTGGGGATGCGGGACTCGGGATGAAGAGCGCGGATCACCGCGAGTGCAGAGCTGGCGCTTGCCAATCCCCAATCCTGCATCCCGCCCCCAGCTACACAGACAGCCTCAAGCTCTTACGCCAGCGGCCGCTATACCTTCCGATGCTCCCTACTCTCGCCACTACTGCCAGCACGCCACAGGCCGCCTTTGACAGTCCGTCGATCGCTCCCCTGCCCCAGCGCATCCTGCTGGTGGAGAACTCGCGCACCTTCACCACGATGCTGCGCGAGGCCATCGAACAGCGGCTGGAGCTGCCCGTCAGTGTCGCCTCCAGCCTGGCCGAGGCCGGTGAGCTTCTGGATCGCGAGGATGGCTGGTTCCTGGTGCTGACCGGACTGGTATTGGCCGACGGCGACCGCGACCAGGTTGTGCAGTATTTCGTCAATCGCGGCCTGCCGACCATCGTGGTCAGCAGCGTGTATGACGAGGACCTGCGCAAACGCGTGCTGCAGCAGCAGATCATCGATTACGTGTTGAAGAACACCCCAGGCAGCATCGACTATCTGGTCTGGCTGGTGCAACGCATGGAGCGCAACCGCCGCATCGCAGCCTTGGTGGTGGACGACTCACCGTCGGCCCGCGCCTACGCCTCCGCCCTGCTGACCATGTACGGCTACCACGTCATCGAAGCCGACGACGGCCTCTCAGCGCTACGCGCGATCGAGTCCGACCCAGCGATCCGCCTGGTCATCGTCGACGAGGAGATGCCTGGCATGCAAGGCGTGGAGCTGACCCGTCGGCTGCGTGCGCTGCGTGCACGCGACAAGGTGGCGGTGATCGGCATCTCCGGCAATTCAGACCCGTCACTGATTCCGCGCTTCCTCAAGAACGGCGCCAATGACTTCCTGCGCAAACCTTTCTCGCGCGAGGAGTTCTTCTGCCGCGTCTCGCAGAATGTCGACCAGCTGGAACTGATCGGCACCCTCCAGGATCTGGCCACACGCGACTTCCTGACCGGCCTGCCCAACCGCCGCAGTTTCCTCGAGCAGAGCCAGCGTCAACTCAGCGCAGTCAACAACGGCGGCATGGTCGCCGTGGCCATGGTCGATATTGACCACTTCAAACACATCAACGACAGCCTCGGCCACGAAGCCGGCGACCAGGCCATCCGTGCTGTCGCCTCGGTGTTGCAGGCCAATACCCGCAGCCAGGACATCAGCTCGCGCTTTGGCGGCGAGGAGTTCTGCCTGATGGTCAGCGGCATGGACGCTGCCGCCAGTGCCGCTCACTTCGAGAAGGTGAGGCAAGCAGTGGCTGCGCTGCGGCTGCCGTTCGGCGACAACACCCTGAGCATGACGATCAGCATCGGCGTCTGCCGCATGCCGCTGCGCAGCGGCAACCTGCATCAACTGATCACCGAAGCCGACCGCCAGCTGTACCTGGCCAAGGCTGGCGGACGCAACCGCGTCTGCAGCGCAGACACACACTGAAATCCACCAATTTGATATCTGAATGAAACCGGCGCTCCGCTACCGGCATTGATCCAGATCAACGCGCCTGCCAAACCCACTCCCTACAGTGCGGCTCAAAGCACAAGGGGAGAAGCAGCGGTGGCACTACTGGTTTGGCAGGACGATCTCAATACGGGTGTGGAGGTCATCGACCATCAGCACATGCGCATCGTGGAGATGCTCAACCACCTTCACGTCGCCCAGAAAAGTCTGGAGCGGGTCGCCGTGGCTGAAGTCATCGACGAACTGGTGGACTACACCATGTCGCACTTCGCCTTCGAAGAAGAGCTGATGGAAGAAGCCGGCTACCCCTTCTGCGCCGCGCACAAGCGCGTGCATGAAGTGTTCGGCAAGCGCGTCTCCGAGTACCGCATGCGCTTCCAGTCCGGCGAAGACGTCACCGACGAGCTGCGCAACATGTTGTCACGCTGGTTGTTCAACCATATCCGCGGTGATGACAAGGCCTATGCCGAGCACGTCAAGCGCCATCTCAACCAGTTCGCCAAGGAGCATCAGGAAGGCAGCTGGCTGGGACGTACGCTGAAGCGCTTGTTCCGCTGAACCGCTTTGCAGGAACGGCGTGGCTGCAGACATCCCCCCAGATATCCCCTCCCCGCCGTTCCTGCGTTTTATCGCTGCAGGAACGCCGCAAGGCGCACACGTCGCCGGTCTTGTGTGGGACCGGCAATAGTCGCGACTTACGGCGTCCCTGCGGCACCCTTGCGCTGCCAACGGCTGATGGCCAGCAGGGCCAATGCCGTTGCCAAGGCAGTGATGCACAGGTAGCCGCCAACCGCGGCAATGCCGAATTTTCCGGCCAACCAGGTTGCCGCATAAGGTGCGGGCGCAGCACCCAGGATGCCAGCCAGATTGAACGACAGCGAGGCGCCGGTATAGCGCACCTGCACCGGATACAGACTGGCCAACATGGTGCCGCAGGGGCCGTAGGTCAGGCCCATCAGGAACAGGCCCAGCGACAGGAAAAGCAACACCTGCAACGGATGCCCGGCCTGGAACAAGGGCTGGAACAGCAGGCCGAACACGAAGATGCCCAGGGTCGCCCACAACATCGCCTTGACCGTGCCATGACGATCGCCGTACAGCGCGGCCAATGGAATGCCGGCAGCGAAGAACAGGATGCCGACCATCTGCAGCAGCAGGAAGTCCTCGCGTGCATAGCGCAGCACCGAAGTGCCATGGCCCAGCGTAAATACCGTCATCAGGTAGAACAGCACAAAGGTGGCGAACGCCGCCAAGGTGCCGGCGACCACAGCAAAACCGTGGGCAATGAGCACCTCACGCATAGGCAGGCGCACGCGCTGGCCCTGCTCCAGTGCCTTCTGGAAATCCGGCGTCTCGCGGATGTTCAAACGCACCCACAACCCGACGATCACCAGCAGCGCACTGGCGACAAACGGCACGCGCCAGCCCCAGGACAGGAAACTGGCGTCATCCAGAATCCGCCCCAGCAGCAGGAAGGTGCCCGCCGACAGCAGGAAGCCCAGCGGCGCACCCAGCTGCGGGAACATGCCGTACCAGGCGCGCTTGCCCGGCGGCGCATTCTCGGTCGCCAGCAACACCGCGCCGCCCCATTCCCCGCCCAGCCCAAGCCCCTGCCCGAAACGACACAAGGCCAGCAACAGTGGCGCGATCACACCGATGTCGTGGTAGGTCGGCAGCAGGCCGATCGCCACCGTCGACAAGCCCATCGTCAGCAAGGCAGCGACCAAGGTGGCCTTGCGCCCGATGCGGTCACCGTAATGCCCGAACACCGCCGAGCCCACCGGCCGCGCGATGAAGGCCACCGCGAAGGTCGCCAGCGACTGCAGCAGCGCAGCGTCATTGCTGCTGTCTGGGAAGAACAGTTTGGGGAACACCAGTACCGCAGCGGTAGCGTAGATGTAGAAATCGAAAAATTCGATGGTGGTGCCGATCAGGCTGGCAGCCAGTACGCGGCGCGTGGAGTTCAGGGGGGCGGAGCTGGCGGCGGTCGACATGGTCGTAACAGAGGAAATAATGGCCGCAGTCTGCCACGCAGCGCTGCGGCAGCCGCCATTTGGTTGCAGCCGACACCGTTGCTTGACGACGCTGCCGCTTTCACCACGAAAGCGGGAAACTATTGCCACGTATGGCGGTCACAGCATCGGCCCCCGCATGGATGCATTACCGATGGCGACCACTTCCGGACGTTTCCGACACCCGCTCGCCCACCTGAGCGCGATAATCACCGTCGTCGCAGTCCATACAGCCCTTGCGCTATGGCTGCTGCAGGCGCGCCAGCCGAGCTCGCCCGACACCGGGCCGCGCATCAGCCTGCGCTGGTTGCCGCGCCCTCCGAGCGCAGCACCCGCCCCGCAAACCCTGCGCCCAGCTGCGCAAATCACCAGAACGGGGAGTTCAGCAAGACCCCGTTCCCGGCCAGCGACCGATCAGCAACCGCTCACGGACTCGCCGCAGGCAGCAATTGCAGCCCCGGCCCCGCTGAACCTGACCCTTGCCGAAGGCGCCATTGGTGGCAACCCACTGAGCGCCGACAGCTTCGCCCAGCAACCGTTCCGGCGCCTCGACCAAGACCCGGCGTTTCGACATGCGCCACGCTACTTCCGCCTGAAGCCACAGATGAGCCCAAGGCAAATGATCCAGGGCGTGGCGAACTACCTTGGTTTTTGGCCGCCAGGCTACGAAATCGACCCCTGCAAGCTGAGCCGGCGCGAGGTCAACTACTTCCAGAACGCAGTGAGCGAACGCGACCGCGACGCACTGCGCACGGCACTGCTGCAGGAAAGCGTGCGTTGCCGGCGCTGAGCCCGCAACCGTGCCTCACGAACGATCACACCCCGCAATTCCGCGATTCACGGATATGTAACCCGTCCAGCCCCATCGCTGTATAGGCTGGGATGGTTCGTTGTGCACCTCCCCCCCAATACCGGAGAACCTCATGACTGAATCCAAGCAACGTTTCGAGCACGAACCAGACGCCACCGCCCGCTACTGGCACAACACCCCTCTCAACACGCTGCCGCCGCCGGACATGGTCGGCAACTACCAGCGCTTCAAGCCACTGCCCACCGAGGGCATCCAGACGCGCAAGGCGTGGATCGTCGGTGGTGGCATCGCCGGCATGGCAGCGGCGTTCTACCTGATCCGCGACGGCCATATGCCAGGCGAGAACATCACCATCATCGAAGGCGCCGGCATCGAAGGTGGCTCGCTGGATGGTGCCGGCAACCCCGAGGACGGTTACATCGTGCGCGGCGGCCGCGAGATGAACTGGAACTACGACAACCTCTGGGATATGTTCCAGGATGTGCCTGCGCTGGAGCTGCCGGAAGGCTTCAGCGTGCTGGACGAATACCGGCTGGCCAACGACGCCGACCCGAACTGGTCAAAGTCACGGCTGATGCACAAGCAGGGCCAGGTGCTGCCCGACTTCACCCGCTTCGGGCTGAATCGCAAGCAGCAATGGGAAGTGGCAAGCCTGTTGCTCAAGCGCAAGGACCAGCTCGATGACCTGACCATCGAGGATCATTTCAGTGAAGGCTTCCTTGCCAGCAACTTCTGGTTCCTGTTCCGCTCGATGTTCGCCTTCGAGAACTGGCACAGCCTGCTGGAAATGAAGCTCTACATGCACCGCTTCCTCGATGCCATCGATGGCTTCGGCGACATGTCGACCTTGGTGTTCCCCAAGTTCAACCAGTACGACACCTTCGTCACGCCGCTGATCAAGCTGCTGCGCGAGAAGGGCGTGCAGGTGAAGCTCGGCACCCAGGTGCTGGACATGGACTTCGCGGTACAGGGCGAGCAGCGCACGGTCACCGCCCTGCATACACGCAGCAATGAAGGCGAAGGCCGCCTCACCGTCGCCCCGCGTGATCTGGTGATCGCGCTGACCGGCTCGATGACCGAGGACACGGCATACGGTGATCTGGACACCGTGCCGGTGCTGAAGAAGCGTCATGGCGGTCCGGCCGAAGGCAGCAGTTGGGGCCTGTGGCGCAACCTTGCCAAGCACTCGCCGGCATTCGGCAAACCTGACAAGTTCTGTGGTGACATCGACCGCTCCATGTGGGAGTCGGCCACCCTCACCTGCAAACCATCGCCGCTGGTGGACAAGCTGCGCGAGCTCTCGGTCAACGACCCGACCTCGGGCCGCACCGCCACCGGCGGCATCATCACCTTCACTGATTCGAACTGGGTGTTGAGCGTCACCATCAATCGCCAGCCGCATTTCCCCGGCCAGCCCAAGGACACGGTGGTGATGTGGGTGTACGCGCTGCTGATGGACCAGCCCGGCAACTTCGTCAAGAAAACCATGCCCGAGTGCAATGGGCGCGAGATCGTGGCCGAGCTATGCCACCACCTTGGCATTGCCGATCAGCTCGACGCCATCGTCCCGCACACCAAGGTACGACTGGCGCTGATGCCGTACATCACCGCCCAGTTCATGCCGCGCGCGGCGGGTGATCGCCCGCACGTGGTCCCGGCTGGCAGCACCAATCTGGCGCTGGTTGGCCAGTTCGTGGAGACCGCCAACGACGTGGTGTTCACCATGGAAAGCTCGGTACGCACCGCGCGCATCGCAGTCTACAGCCTGCTCGACCTGCCCAAGCAGGTGCCCGATCTCAGCCCCACCCAGTACGACATCCGCAACCTGCTCAAGGGTGCGCGCGCACTCAACAACGGCGAGCCCTTCATCGGCGAACGCTTGTTGCACAAGTTCCTGGGCGACACCTACTTCGCCCACATCCTGCCACCGTTACCGAGCAATGAGGGCGAAACCACCCGCCGCGAACGCCTGGAGGCCGAGCTGGCAGGACTAAAGGACAAGGGCGGCGCGGTACTGCAGGGATTCGCGCAGTGGCTGGACCGTTTTGCCGGCCAGCTGCGCAAGCGTGGCGATGACTAAAAGCTGATGGAACGTTGCCGGGCACCTGGGTGTCCGGCAGCGGCTGCGAACCCAGACGAAGCCTTGTAGGAGCGGTGTAAGCCGCGAAGCATGCATCGCATCAGAAGCAAGCATCGCCGCGATCAGATGATGTATTGGCCTCGCGACTGACGTCGTTCCCACAAACCTGCATACGGCCAGCCACCCATGGGCGAGGCCCCTTGCCGAGCATGGCTCGGCACTACAGCTGTTTGTTGGTACGCATTGGCGTGAACATCCGCTGCGCAAGGAATGAACGTTCTGAAAACACTTTCTTGCGTTCCCATGCACATCGATTAACCGCATCCGATTGACGCGCGTTGAATCCGCGACAATTCACGGATCGATACAGGTTTACGCCGTTAGGGTTGATCCCGCGCCAAAAGCGCGATGAACCCCAAGGAGCAGACCAATGAACAACCGACCGCTACGTACCGCCTTGATTGCAGCCGCACTGACATTGGCTGGCAGCGGCATCGCCCAGGCCCATGATGCATTGACCGCGCCGCAGGTACGCGCACAGCTGGAAGCCCAGGGCTACACCAACGTCAAGGACGTCAAGTTCGAAGATGGGATGTGGGAAGCCGATGCGACCAGCGCTGATGGCAAGCAGGTCGATGTAAAACTTGATCCACGCAATGGCACCGTCTATCCGGACAAGGCCGTATCGCAGTTGAGCGAGGCGGATATCCGCGCGCAGCTTTCCAGCGCAGGCTATACCGGCGTCAGCGATATGAAGCTGGATGATGGCATGTGGAAGGCCAAGGGAAAGACTGCCAGCGGCGAGAAGGTCGAGGTGCGTCTGGATCCGGCTACTGGCGCGGTGGTTGCGCAGGAGAAGGACTGACAGCTGTCCCTCCCCTTTGGCAAAGCCAAGGGGAGAGAGCAAAGCTGCATGCATCGCCCTCCCCTTTGGCGCAGCCAAGGGGGAGGTTGGGAGGGGGTTGGCTTTTGATGTTGCTTGTACGGCTTCAAACCCCAGCGCCGAAGCTCAACAGCCAACCCCTCCCCAGCCCTCCCCTTGGCTACGCCAAAGGGAGGGAGACAATCAGCCTTCGAGGTTTATCCAGGTCGCCTTCATCTCGGTGTACTTATCAAAGGCATGCAACGATTTGTCGCGGCCATTGCCAGATTGCTTGTAACCACCAAACGGCGCGGTCATATCACCACCATCCCAGTAATTCACCCACACGCTGCCCGCACGCAGACCACGCGCAACGCGATGCGCGCGCGAAACATCGCGCGTCCACACGCCGGCCGCCAAGCCGTACTCGGTGTCATTGGCCAGTTGCAAGGCGTGTTGCTCGCCATCAAATGCAATCACCGACAACACCGGTCCAAATATTTCTTCGCGGGCGATGCTCTGTAGCGGGCTGACTTCATCAAATACCGTTGGTTCGATGTAACAGCCGCCGGCAACTACATCCGCACGTTTGCCGCCCAACAACAGCCGCGCGCCTTCCGCAGTGCCTTTCTCCACGTAGCCAAGCACGCGCTGGGTCTGCGCTTCATCCACCATCGCGCCCATTGCCGCTTTCGGCTCAAAAGGATGCACAGGCTGCATGTGCCGGCCATGTTCGATCACCTTGGCGACAAACGCATCCTTGATCGAGCGCTCCACCAGTAGACGCGAACCTGCCGTGCACACCTCGCCCTGGTTGTAGAAGATCGCGTTGGCCGCTGCCTCAGCCGCCCTGTCCAGATCATGCGCGTCGGCAAACACGATGTTCGGACTCTTGCCACCGCATTCCATGTACGCGCGCTTCATGTTCGACAAGCCCGCACATTGCAGCAGCCGCTTGCCCACCGCAGTGGAGCCGGTGAACACCAGACCATCCACATCCATATGCAACGCCAGTGGCTCGCCGGCACCCTTGCCACTGCCGGGCACCACGTTGAACACACCATCAGGAACGCCCGCTTCGCTCACCAGCTCGGCAAAACGCAGCGCGCTCAATGGCGACTTCTCCGAAGGCTTGAGCACCACGGAATTGCCAGCGGCCAGTGCCGGCGCGATCTTCCATGCCGCCATCAGCAGCGGGAAATTCCACGGCACGATCGCGCCAATCACGCCCAACGGTTCGCGGGTGATCAAGCCCAGCTCGTTGGCACCGGTCGGGGCCACTTCGCCGTAGAGCTTGTCCACTGCTTCGGCCGTCCACTGGATACAGCGGATCACCCCTCCGATATCCACCTGCCGCGCCTGCGCCACCGGCTTGCCCATATCCAGCGTTTCCAGCAGGGCGAGCTCATCGGCATGCGCCTCTACCAAGGCTGCCAGCTTCAGCAATACCTGCTTGCGCTTGACCGGCTTCAAGCCTGCCCAATGACCGGCATTGAAGCTGCGCCGCGCCGCCGCGACCGCATGGTCGATGTCGAGCTGGCCACCGTCGGCGATCCGCCCCAGCACGCGCCCGTCAATCGGGCTGATGCAGTCGAAGCTGGCGCCCGATACGGCATCCACGTACTGGCCATTTATGAACGCGCGGGTGCGTAGCGACAGGCCTTCGGCCAGCACCTGCCATTGTTCACGGATATGGGGACTGTTCATGGATGGTTTCCTGTGGGTAATGCCTTGTAACAGGCCTTCATGGTACGCCGGCCAC
This sequence comes from Stenotrophomonas sp. STEN035, assembly GCF_056759935.1. Taxonomy (NCBI): domain Bacteria; kingdom Pseudomonadati; phylum Pseudomonadota; class Gammaproteobacteria; order Lysobacterales; family Lysobacteraceae; genus Stenotrophomonas; species Stenotrophomonas sp. STEN035. The sequence continues at coordinate 12,793 of NZ_JBRRDY010000012.1, read as the reverse complement.
CGTAGCGCACCGGCACGGACCTGTTATTTTCCGCAAATACAAGGGTTGGCCGTTGCCCTTGCTGGCTTCACAATGCCGCTCCACGTTTCTGGCAGCGCTCATGGACATCATCGTCAACGAAGAACTCAAGGCCTATATCGATCCGCTCACGCAGGACGAGCATGACGCGCTGGAGCGCAGTCTGCTGGCCGAGGGTTGCCGCGACGCACTGGTGCTGTGGGGCGACGTGCTGATCGACGGCCACAACCGCTACGGCATCTGCTCCAAGCACGGCATCGCCTTCAACACGGTGCAGAACACCCGTTTCAAGTCGATGGACGACGTGCATCTGTGGATGATCGAGCAGCACCTGGGCCGCCGCAGCGTGTCCGATTACCAGCGCGGCGTACTCGCCCTGCGCAAACGCGACATCCTGGAAACCCGCCGCCGCAGCGAGCAGGAACAGCTGCGCCGTGAGAGCGAAGGTGAGGCTGCGCCCAGCGCTGCCGCCGACAGCGACAGCCCACCGTGGGATCCGGCGCCCAAGCTGTCCAAGGCCGATCTGGCCCGCGAAGCCAAGCTCAGCCCCAGCCAGGTGACGATGATCGAGAAGATCCACGACCACGCCACCGCCGAGGTGATCGAGGCGATGCGCGTAGGCGCGATCTCGCTCAGCGCGGCTGCCACCGTAGCCAGCCTGCCCGAAGAAGAGCAGCGCGCTGCTGCGCGTGGCGGCAAGGACGAGCTGAAGCAGGCCGCCAAGCGCGTGCGCGATGCCAAGCGCAAGCCCAAGGCGGCGCGTGACGAGGCCGATGACGAGTCGCAGCCGCTGAGCATGGCCGAAGCCGATGGCCTCGACGGCAATAGCGACAGCGCCGAAGTACAGGCCCTGCGCCAGCGCATCACCTCACTTACCGCCGAGAACCAGGCCCTGCGCATGGAACTGGATGCACTGCGCGCGCGCATGCTGGCCGCACAGGTCGAAGAACCCATCGACGCTTGATTGCGCTGAGCCGGCACCCTAGGCTGCGGTCATCCCTGCAAGGAGCATGTGATGGCCTCGGCCTCTCCCGAACTTGAAACCTTTGTCCGCGACGCCTTGGTGCGCGGACATAGCCGCCAACAGGTCAGCAGCGCATTGCTGGCCGCCGGCTGGAGCGAACAGCAAATCAGCGGCGTCCTCGATGGCTGGGCCGAAGTGGATTTCCCGCTGCCGGTGCCACGCCCGCGCGCCTCGCTGTCGGCACGAGAAGCCTTCGCTTATCTGGTGCTGTTCAGCACGCTGTACTTCTTCGCATGGAACCTGGGCAGCCTGCTGTTCCAGCTGATCCAGTACGTCCTGCCCGACCCGGCCGATCCCGACTGGCAGCTGATGCGGTTGAGTGGCGGTATCCGCTGGGCGATCTCGGCGCTGGTGATCGCCTTCCCGGTGTTCGTTTTCGCCGCCCATCGCGTCAGCCGCGACGTGGACAAGCATCCAATCAAGCGCTTGTCGCCGGTACGCCGTTGGTTGACCTATCTGACCCTGTTCGTGGCGGCCACCGTGTTGATCGGCGACCTCACCGCATTGGTATACAACCTGCTCAGCGGTGACCTTAGCCTGCGCTTCCTGCTCAAGGTACTGGTGGTCGGCGTCATCGCTGGCACCGTGTTCGGTTATTACCTGTGGGACCTGCGCCAAGAGGAGGTCGAGTCATGAGCCGCACTGCTTGGGGCACACGCGTACTTTGGGCAACCGGCATCGTCACTGCAGCCGCAATCGCAGCCGGTGTCTGGGTCATCGATTCGCCATCGCAACAGCGGCTCAAGCGGCTGGATGATGCACGCGTGTCGCACCTGCGGACGCTGGAGACAGCGGCCGCCAACTACTGGCGCGAGAACGACGCGCTACCGCCCAACATCCTCGCCCTCGCGGCGCAACCCGGCATGATCCTGACCTACAAGGACCCTGCCGGCGGGCCGGATTACAGCTACCGGACCTTGGACGCCACCCATTACGAGTTGTGTGCGCAGTTCGACACCAGCACTGCGGACGGCCCCCAACGCGGCAATGCCGGCGAATGGGCACACCCTGCGGGCAACCATTGCTTCCGCCGGGCGGTGAGCGCAAAGGACAGCGAGTAAGCCGTGGGCCCGCAGGACGATCCGCGCCGCGCGCAACTGCGACGGCTCAAGCTGTACGCCGTGGCGATGCTGCTGGCGATGCTCGCCGGCTTCATCATCAGCCACATCAACGGCGAACGCGGCATATGGGCGTGGGTGGGTGCCTTCTGTGAAGCCGCGACGGTTGGCGCCCTTGCTGACTGGTTTGCCGTGGTGGCCTTGTTCCGGCGCCCGCTGAACCTGCCGATTCCGCATACCGCCATCATTCCGCGCAACAAGGAGCGTATCGCCGACAGCCTGGCAGTATTCGTGCGCGATCACTTCCTGGAGCCGGGAGCGCTGCTGGCCAAGCTGAAAGTATTCGACCCGGCCACACGCCTGGGCGAATGGCTGGCGCAGCCTGCGCAGGCCAGGATGCTGGCCGGCATGGCACGCGGCTGGGCGGTGCAGGCATTGGACCTGCTCGATGAAGCGGCCGTGCGCCGCTCCATCCAAGGCTTCGTGGTGGCGCAACTACGGCAGTGGAACGCAGCGGGAACCGCCGGTGAACTGCTTGGCCTGCTGACTGCCGACAACCGCCATCAGCGCGTGCTCGATGAGGGACTCACCCGCGTCGCCCATTGGCTGGACAACGACAAGGTGCGGCAACAAGCCTCGGCTTTGATCGTGCGCTACATCCGCAAGGAATGGCCGAAGCTGGCCAGCACCGTGGACTGGGTCAAACCCATCGATGAAATCGGCGATTCACTGGCCGACAGGCTGGCGCGCGCCGGCCTGGAGGAGCTGCAGGCGATCCTGTCGCAGCCCGAGCATCCGTTGCGCCAGGACTACGCCGCATGGATCGCCGATTACATTCGCCGCCTGCGCGAAGATCCGGCTTTGGCTGCAAAAGTGGACGCGTTGAAACAGCAGGTGATCGATCACCCGGCGGTGCAGGAGTACGTGCAGGGTCTGTGGCAGCGCGTGCATGACTACCTGCGCGCGGACCTGTCCCGCGAAGATTCGGTGCTTGCAGGCCACCTGGAACGCAGCTTGGGCAAGCTCGGCACCAGTATCGGCAACGACACCGCCCTGCGCGATGCATTGAACCAGCACATGCTGGCTGGCGCGGAGAAGCTTACCAATCGCCTGCGCAGCGGCGTCACCAGCCATATCGCCCAGACCGTGAAAGCCTGGGATGAAAAGAAACTGGTCGAACAACTGGAACTCAGCGTAGGCCGTGACCTGCAGTACATCCGTTACAACGGCACCCTGGTGGGCGGACTGATCGGCCTGCTGCTGCATGCACTGACCGGCTGGCTGAAGTTCTAGCCGCGCCGTTGTAGGAGCGGCGTCAGCCGCGAAGCCGGCATCCCTTCAGGCCGGGGCAATGTCTGCAAACCACTAAAGCCAGCCACGTCTCGCGATTGCAGCTGATCAGCGGAACTGAAAGCACGCCAGCTTCGCTGGCTTACGCCGCTCCTACAAGCTATCTGCTGTTCCTTGTGGGAGCGGTGTAAGCCGCGAAGCCGGGCGTTCTTCAGGCCGGCGCAATTCCTGCAATCCACAAAAGCCAGCTGCATTTCTCGAGTGCACTTGATCAGTGGCGTTGAAGAAATACGAGCTTCGCGGCTTACGCCGCTCCTACAAGCTTCCTGCTACTGCCCGCACCGCACCCACCAACCGATCAATCTGTGCAGTCGAGGTAAATATCCCCGGCGTCACCCGCACGCATGCGCCCTGCGCCAGACCGTCACGATGCACGGTGAACACACCATGCTGCTCCAGCATCCGCCGCGCTATCCCCACGTTCTGCTCAACCGATCTACGTCCATGCAGCCGGAACGAGGAAATCGCGCTACTCAGGGCTACTTCGTCACTCCCCAGCAACTGCACCCCTGGCACCTCACGTACCCCATCGCGCCAACGGTTGCGCAGCAGCAACAGGCGCTCGCGCTTGGCCTGCACACCGATGGCGGCATGAAAATCCAGGGCCGCAGGCAAAGCAAGGAAGGCTGCAAAATTGGCGGTCCCGGTATGCACGCGACTGGCAATACCACGATCCGGATCACCCATATACGGATCAATGTCACCCACCCGTCCGCGCCGCATATACATCGCACCAACGCCTACCGGTGCGCCTATCCACTTGTGCAGATTGATACCGACAAAGTCAGCCCCCAACTCGCCAACCTGCATGTCCACCTGACCCACCGCATGCGCGGCATCGACGATCACATCCACACCGCGCGCTTTGGCAAGCGCCGCAATCTCGGCAACCGGAAGCAGCATGCCATTGCGGTGATTCACCTGCGTCAGCAGCATCACCTTCAGACGCGGATGCCTGGCCAGCGCATCGGCATAGACCTGCACTACCGTCGCCGCATCGCATGGCTCCGGCAACGCAATCGCCATCGGCTCAGCGCCACGGCGCTGCTGCAGCCAGCGCATCGCGGTGATTGTGCTGTCGTAGTCGATATCGGCATACAGCACCTGGTCGCCCGGTTGCAGCCGGTTATAGCCGCCGATCATTGCCTGCAAGGCTTCTGTGGCACCGCGGGTAAGCACCAGCTCGTCCTCACCCACGCCGAGGAAGGCGGCCAAGCGTTGCTGCACCGAACGCGCCCGCTTCGGGAACTCGACACGGCCAAACCAGGCATTGCCTTGATTCACTTCAGCAGTGGCTTGCTGATAGGCCTGCAATACCGGCTGTGCCATTGCCCCCCAATAGCCGTTGTCCAGCATCACCACCTCGTCGGTGAGCTGGTACTGGGCAGCTACGGCCGCCCAGTACGTCTCATCCGTGGCCAGCTGCGCGGCAGGCCTGCCTGCCGGTGCGCTTGGCAGTGACGCTGTTGGCGTGGCCGAAGCCAACGCCCCGGCAGCAGCACCCATCAGCGGCAACATCGCCGCCGAGCGCAGAACACGACGCCGACTGATATCCATTAGAACTTCAACCGGTATTCGGCGTAGACATTTCGGCCGTCAGTGTCGTACGGCGCGTTGCGCGAATAGATCAGGCCGCGGCTGGCCTGGAAGGTCGCTTCATCTGGATAGCGGTTGAATACATTGTCGGCACCGACCCGCAGCGAGTGCATCGCATTGATGCGGTAGCTCACTGCCAGATCGAAGAACTGCATGGCACCGAAGCGCTGGAAGATATCGCCGGTGGCATTGCCCGAGGAGTCGGTCCACGCACCGTAGTGGCGCAGCTTACCCAGCACGCTCCAGCTACCGACGTCGTAGTTGGCACTGAACGTGCCCTTCTGCCGAGGCAGGCGTTCTTCGAACACCACACGCTGGCTGGCATTGGTCGCCACACCGGTATCGCCCTTGTCGACCTCGGTCTTGTTGTAGTTCCAGCCCACGGTCAGGTTCAAGCGGCCCGCGCCAAGCTCGGTGGCGTAGCTGCCAACTAAATCGATGCCGCGGGTGGTGGTGTCGAAGTCATTGGTGAAGTAACTCACCGAGGTATAGCCCATCGGGTTGGCGACGCCGGCCGGAATCTGGAACGAGGCCGACTGGCTGAAGCGATCGGTGACCTTGATGTCGTACAGGTCCACCGAGCCCGAGAAGCCAGCGTCATTGCGCCAGGTCAGGCCCAGCGATGCAGTGCGCGACTGCTCCGGCTTCAGATCCTTTGCGCCCAACATGCGGGCCAACGGATCGCTGGGCGACAAGCGGCCAGAGGTGAACACCTGCAGCGTCACCGTATCCAGGCCCTGCTGGGTATTGGTGGTGTAAAGCTGGCCAGGCGTCGGCGCGCGGAAGCCGGTGGATACCGAGCCGCGTAGGGCGAAGTCCGGGGTGAACTCGAAGCGTGAGGACAGCTTGCCGTCCACGCTCTGGCCGAAGCTTGAGAAGTGCTCGTAGCGCGTTGCAGCACCCACGCTCCAGCGCGCGGTCATCGGCACTTCCACATCAACATAAGCGGCGTAGCTGCGCTGATCCCAGCTGCCGGCATTGGCCGGACTGAAGCCAGGCGCACCGTTGGAGTTGCCCGCCAGGCCCGCGACCGCACCTGGGCCGATTGCATACGATGCCGGATCACCTGCATCCACACCATAGGTCTCCTCACGGAACTCGGCACCGAAGGCAACATTCACCGGTGACGCCAGCGCAGCCAATGGCAGGCTGTAAACGAAGTCGGCGTTGAGGTTGCGCTCTTCCTGGCTCAGACGACCGAGGTAGAACGAAGTAGGGCTGTCCGGGCCCAACGAGGCATTGATCGAATTCCCCAGCGTGTACTCGATGCGGTTACGCCCGTAGCTGCCACTTACATCCCAATCCAGATTCTCACCAATACGACCGCGTACACCGAACAGCAGCTGCAGATCGTCATAGTCGGTGCCGTACTTTGGACTGAAACCGGTCGGGTACAGCGTGCGCACATCCCAGCCCGGGAACACCGGCGTGGTGTTATAGACCGAAGCGGTGCCATCCGGGTTGCGCCAGTTGAAATCACTCAGGCCCTCGCCCTTGCCATACAGGCCGTAGCCGTAGATCTCGGTGGTTTCGCCCAGGTAGTGCTTGAGGTTGAAGCCGACGCGCTTGTTCTCAAGCTCCGGTTGGCCCCAGCGCTGCACCGGGTTGGGCACTTTCAATTCAGGGTGTTTGTTCTGGAAAGCGATTGCATCGGCGCGCTGACGGGTGCGCGAGGTCGCATCGGAATTGTCGTAGTCGGCGAACAAGGACAGGCTGCCGGCATCACCCAAGGCAATGCCGGTGCGCGCACCGACGTTGCGCGAGGTGCCATCACCTACACTGTATTGCGACAGGCCCATGCTCACTTCGGTGCCAACACTGTCATCGAGAATGATGTTGATCACGCCGGCAATCGCATCGGAACCGTACTGCGCCGAGGCACCGTCGCGCAGCACTTCGATGCGCTGGATCGCACTTTTCGGGATCTGCGCCAGATCCGGCCCCTGCGCACCACGCGCGCCAAGCAGCGCAGAGCGATGGAAACGGCGACCATTGACCAGCACCAGGGTCTGATCCGGCGACAGGCCACGCAGCGTGGCTGGCCGCACAAATACCTGCCCATCATTCATCGGCATGCGCTGCACCACGAACGAGGGCACCAGCTGCGCCAGCACGTCGGCAAGATCAGACGATTCGATGCCCTGGATTTCTTCCTGCGAGAACACATCCACCGGTGCGAGCGTATCGAACTGGGTGCGGTTGGAACCGCGCGTACCGGTGACGATCATCGCGTCGAGGTTGGTCGCCTTTGCTGCTGGCGCTGCCTCCACCTGTTGCGCATGCACCCCGCTTGCCACGCCACCAAATACCACCAATCCAACTGCAATCGACAACGCACAACGCTTCACTGGCTGCTCCGGAATTCGAAAGACGGCTGCAGGCAAGTGCCTGCTGGGAGCGTCCTATTCTCGTAACAACGTGTTGCCCGGCGATGACACGTACAACGCAGCGCGCTGTTGAGTGAAGCAAGCAGACATTCGCTCTTGCTGCTCGCAAACGTCATCAATGTGCACGCACCCGCACCTCCAGAGAAGCGCCTCGAGAGAAATCGCGCACGCTTCAGCGGCATGACGAGGCGAACGCAACCACCACAGAAACAAGGACACATCCGCTTGCTTAATTAAATGCGAACAATTATCGTTACCACCTAGGCAGTACGCCCAGCCTCGTGCGACATGGATGTTTCACTCCATCCCGCCACGCCCCGTGTACCCCCGATATCCGAACTGATGCCACGCGCGCCGTAGCCGGCTGCGCCGTGCATGCAGGCCAGCTGGCGGGAGCGACAACACCCGGAGCATCCACGCATGGCGTGGACTGCACCGTGGGCGATTCCTGTGGTTGGCAATCCTTTTGCCCAACAGGAATCCACCATGTCCTCCCGCCCAATCCTGCCGCAGCGCGCGCTACTCGCCGCCGCACTTACTGTCGCCCTCTGCAGCGCCGCCGCCTCGGCGTGGGCGGAGGAAGCGGCGCCCGCCACCAATCTGGATACGGTGAAAGTCGTCGCCGACGCCGACATCCCCACGTCGTACACGGTCAAGCAGGCGCGTACCGCGACCAAGCTGGACTTGTCGCTGCGGCACACCCCGCAGTCGGTCACCGTGCTGACCCGCCAGCGCCTTGACGATATGGGGCTATATGCAATGTCCGACGTGATGGGCCAGGTCACCGGTGTGCACGTGGCGGTCACCGACAGCGAACGCATCAATTTCGTCTCGCGCGGCTACACCATCAACAACTTCCAGGTTGATGGCATGCTCAATACCTTCGGCGGCTACATCAAGACCAACAACGACAGCGTCATCTATGACCGCATCGAAGTAGTCCGCGGTGCCACCGGCTTGACGACCGGCGCAGGTGATCCCTCGGGCACCGTCAATTACGTGCGCAAGCGCCCCACCGATGAGTTCGCGATGAGCGCGAACCTGGTGCTCGGCCGCTGGGGCAACCAGCGACTGGAAGCGGACATCGGTGGCCCGATTGCACTGGATGGCCGCGTGCGTGCGCGCATCGTCGCCGCCAAGCAACAGAGCGACTCGTTCCGTGACGTCTACAAGCTGGACAAGGACGTGTTCTACGGCATCGTCCAGGCTGACCTGAGCGATAGCACCTTGCTGGAAGTCGGCTACGAGTACCAGTCGCCGGAAACCTCAGGCGTTACCTGGGGCGTGGTGCCGTACTGGGGCGTCGACGGCAAGCCGGCCAACCTGCCACGTTCGACCAATCTGTCGGCACGCTGGAGCCGCTGGCCAATCGTCGAGAAGACTGCATTCGCACGACTCGAACAGAGCCTGGGCCACGACTGGGCGATCAAGGCCAGCTACACGCACTCCAAGCGCGAAACCGAAGGCAATGTCTGGTACGGAGCAGCAGGCTACCCGCGCCCGGACGGCACAGGCGTAGTCGCCTACATCGGTGCCTTCGGCGAACGCGGTGACATGCAGGTGTTCGATCTCAATGCAGGCGGTCCATTCAAGTTGTTCGGCCGCGAGCACGAGCTGGTGGTTGGCCTCGGTCAGTCGGTGCGCAAGGGCGAAGTACCGGGTTCGGACTTCGACTACGCCGATGGCTACGACAAGGTCCCGGATTGGCGTAACTGGACCGGCGATGTAGCGCCGTTGCAGGTCAATCGTTACAACTGGCTGTCCTCACAGGATGAGCTCAAGCAGCGCGCTGCCTATGTTGCTGCACGCCTGCAACTTGCCGATCCGTTGATGGCGGTGCTCGGCGCACGCTACGGCAGCTGGGAAACCCGCAGCTGGGAATACGAACGCGACACCTCCGGGAAACTGCTGGGCACCACCCGTGGCGGTTACAAGCCGGATGACTCGCTCACTCCGTATGCCGGTCTGATCTATGACTTCAGCAAATCATTCAGCGCCTACGCCAGCTACACCGACATCTTCCAGCCACAGAACTACCGCGACAAGAACAACAACTACCTGGAACCGGTGGTTGGTGATATGTGGGAAGCCGGCGTCAAGGCCGAGCTGTTCGACGGTCGCATGAATGCCTCTGCCGCTGTGTTCAAAGGCGTCAAGGACAACGTCGCCGAGGTCGATGACTCGGTACCGGAGGCTTCGCTGCCGGATGGCTCCACCGCCTACCGCTCAACCGGCAAGGGCAACAAGGTCAAGGGTTGGGAAGTGGAAGCCCAGGGCAGCATCAGCCAACACTGGAACCTGTCGGCCGGCTATGCGCATACCGTCATCCGCAACCAGCAGGGCGTGCGCCAGAGCACTACCACGCCGGTAAACACCTTCCGCCTCAACACCAGCTGGCGCCCGGGTGGTGCATGGAGCCGGCTGTCATTGGGCGGCGGTGCCACCTGGCAGAGCGAGATCTGGCGCATGAGCAATCGCCCCGCTGAGGACTACATCACCAGTGGCAAGCGCTACAAATCGCCGATCACCCAGGACGCGGTAGTACTGCTCAACGCGTTCGCCGGTTACCAGTTCAACGACAACTTCTCGGCGCAGTTGAACATCAACAACCTGCTCGACAAGAAGTACTACAGCAATGTCGGCTTCTATGACGGCGTCAACTGGGGCGAGCCGCGCAACGTGCGCCTGAACTTGCGCTGGAAGCTGTAATCCCTCCAGGGAAACCACTGCTTCGCAGTGGCGGCCAGGGACGGCCGACTTATTCCCCGCCACCGGCTTTGCCGGTGGCTTCCGTATTGATCCGACTTTGCAGGTTCCTGTGGACAGCACGCCTCTCGCCAGCCCCTGGTACAACCGTCTTGGCAGTTTCTTCGCACGCCCATGGCTGGGCGTGTTGTCGCGCTCGCTTGCCGCCATCGTCGGCGGCTACGCACTCGCCGCCACGTGCTCGATGTTCATCGCCGCGGCCCTGCCCATCGCCCGCAGCCAGGCCGTGTTGACCGGCATGCTGGTCGCCATCGTGCTATGCGCCTGCGCCGCATTGTGGGCATTCGCCACCCGCAGCGCCTTGCGTGCCTGGATCGGCATCCTGATTCCGACCGCGCTGTTGTGGTTGGGCACACAGTGGTTTGGAGCAGCAGCATGAAGAACGGATTCCGCCAGTCAATGGCGTGGTTGCATACCTGGACCGGCCTGCTGGTTGGATGGCTTTTGTTGCTGATCTTCATGGCCGGCACCGCCAGCTACTACCGTGAGGAGATCAGCCGCTGGATGCGCCCGGAGCTGCCACGCAGCACGGTCAGTGCTGACGATGCCGCCAGCCGCGCGCTCAGCTTCCTGCAGCACAAGGCACCACAGGCCGAGAGTTGGAGCGTCACCCTGCCCGACGCCCGCAATCCCGCGCTGCGCATGTTCTGGCGCAACCCGGAATCGATGGTCAAACCGCCAGTCGAAGGTGAAAAGCGCCGACGCCGTGGTGGTGGTCGCTTCGGGGACGCCACCGTCGATCCAAATACCGGCAACGAAGTCACCGCACGTGAAACCCGCGGTGGTGACTTTTTCTATCGCCTGCATTTCGACCTGCACTACATCCCGGTCGTGTGGGCGCGCTACATCGTGGGTTTCTGCGCGATGTTCATGCTGGTGGCGATCATTACCGGCGTCATCACCCACAAGAAGATCTTCAAGGACTTCTTCACCTTCCGCCCACAGAAAGGCCTGCGTTCGTGGTTGGACTTCCACAACGTCAGCGCAGTGATGGCCTTGCCGTACCACGCCATGATCACCTACACCGGCATCGTCACCTTGATGTTCATGTACCTACCGTGGGGCGTGAGTACGGCCTATCCCAAGGACGAGGACGCGTTCTTCAGTGAAGCCTTCGCGCGCATGGCGGATATCGAATCTCCAGGGCAGGGAACAGCAGCACCGGTGCCGATCCAGCAACTGATGGACAGCGCACGCAAGCAGTGGAACGGTGCCGAAATCGGCGGCTTCACCGTGTACCGGCCCGGCGCCGCCAATGCCGTGGTGGACATCCAGCAGCGCGATGGCAAGCGTCTGTCGGTCGATACACCGTCGCTACGCTATGACGCAGTCAGTGGCGAACTGCTGGAAGCCAGCCCGAATGCGGGTGGTGCAACGCAGACCCGTGGCGTGATGTACGGGCTGCACCTGGCACGCTTCGCTGACTGGGGCCTGCGCGCCCTGTTCTTCCTGTCTGGCCTGATCGGCTGTCTGATGGTGGCCAGTGGCGTGGTGCTGTGGGCGGTGAAGGAACGGCCCAAGCATGCCAAGTCCGGCAAGACCGGCTTCGGCCTGCGTCTGGTCGATGCCTTGAACATTGGTGCCGTTGCCGGCCTGCCGATTGCCTTCGCCGCCTACTTCTGGGGAAACAGGTTGTTGCCTGTGCAGCTGGCCGAACGCAGTGATGCCGAGGTCAGCGTGTTCTTCTACGCATGGGCGGCATCACTGTTGGCGGCCTTCATCTGGCCGAAGCGGATGATGTGGGCCTGGCAGCTGTATGTCGGCGCGGCCTTGTTCGCGCTGATTCCCGTGCTCAATGCCTTCACCACGACCGCGCATCTTGGCGCGACCATTGCCGCAGGTGACTGGGTATTGGCCAGCTTCGACCTGTGCATGATCGCCTTCGGCGCGATGCTGGCCTACTGCGGCTGGCGCATGCAGCACTGGCAGCCGCCGTTGAGTGCTGCCGAGAAAAAGCGCCGGCAACAGGCAACTGTGGTTGCGGAGGCAAGCGCATGATGCTGCTTGCATTGGGTTTGTCGTTCGCTGCGTTTGCGGCCTTGTCGTTGGCGATGGAGAAGCATCAGTTGGAGCTGCACGGCAAGGCCGGTGCCAATGCCGCGCGCATGCGGCTATGGCGCTGGCTGGGCTGGGGTCTGCTCACTGCTGCGTTCGTGCTGTGCGTCTGGCGCAACGGCTGGGCAATGGGGCCGGTGTGGTGGCTGGGCGCGATGACCGTCGCCGGCCTGCTGCTGGCCTTCGGGCTATATCCGTATCGCCCGCGCTGGATAGCGCCATTGGCGTGGGCGTTGCCGGTCATAGGAATGGCGGCGGCAAGCCTGTAGAGCTGAGCCATGCTCGGCTGGGGCTTTACCAGCCAAAGCAAAAAACACCCCTCCCCAACCCTCCCCTTGGCCTGCGGCCAAAGGGAGGGCGCAGGTAGAGCCGAGCCATGCTCGGCTGGGGCGTTACCTGTAGTGGGGGGGGGGGGGGGGGGGGGGGGGGGGCGGGGGGGCGGCGGGGGGGGGGGGGGCGGGGTGGGTGCGCGGGGGGGGGCGCGGGGTGCGGGCGCGGGGGGGCGGCCGCGGGGGGGGCGGCGGCAGGCGGGTGGGGCG